>JBAVGO010000059.1:0-11140 GCA_049684915.1 Lutisporaceae bacterium
CACTTAGAGAAGTTTTAGAAGAAAAAAAGATAAATTTTAAAATAAATGAGGGTGACGGTGCATTCTATGGTCCTAAGATTGACTTTCATCTAGAAGATTCAATAGGACGTACTTGGCAGTGTGGAACAATACAGCTTGACTTTCAGATGCCAGAGAAATTTGACCTTACTTATATAGGAGCAGATGGAGAAAAGCATAGACCTGTTATGTTGCATAGAGTTATATTTGGTAGTATAGAAAGATTTATTGCTATTTTAACTGAACACTTTGCTGGTGCATTCCCAATTTGGCTGTCCCCAGTTCAAGTAAAGGTAATGCCAATTTCAGAGAGACAAAATGATTACGCTGTTCAAGTAGCGAAAAAGCTTGAAGAACTGGACATTAGAGTAGAATTGGACAATAGAAATGAAAAAATAGGCTATAAAATTAGAGAAGCTCAAATGCAAAAGATTCCTTATATGCTGGTAGTTGGAGACAAGGAAATTGAGAACAATGCAGTAGCAGTAAGGGATAGAAAAGAAGGCGACAGGGGCGCTATGAAGCTCGAAGATTTTATTGCTAATATACAAAAGGAAATTGGAGAAAAAGTAAATAAGTAATTTTATTGAAGAAGAAGTCATATATTATTATGACTTCTTCTTTTTTTGAAAAAAGACATAAATTTATGAAGGAGTTTTCACAAACGCATAGAATATTCTATAATTGTAATTGTTTACTGTTGCAGCTTTATTATGGTAACTAGGTGAGCTAAGTTACCTATAAATGCGACAATAAATAAAAATACAACAATAAAATAGGAGGGATCAAGAATGTCAAAAAAAGGTCTACCAGAAGGAGCATATGGTACAAAGCCTGGACAAAAGTATATACCATTTGTTCCAAGTAATAAGGTGATGCCTGAGTTTACCGCACTAGCAATTGTAATTGGTATACTTCTTTCCGTAGTATTCGGTGCAGCAAACGCTTATCTTGGTTTAAAGGTAGGTATGACAGTATCAGCTTCAATACCAGCCGCAGTTGTATCAATGGCAATTATCAGAGTTATTCTTAAAAGAAAATCCATACTTGAGAACAATATCGTACAAACTATTGCATCAGCAGGTGAATCTTTAGCAGCAGGTGCAATATTCACAATTCCAGCATTGTTCTTGTGGGGCTTAAATCCTAGTGCACTTGAAATGGGTCTTATCACCTTTATTGGTGGTACTCTTGGTGTGCTTTTCATGATTCCAATCAGAAGATATCTGATTGTAAAAGAACATGGCGTGCTTCCATATCCTGAAGGTACTGCATGTGCAGAAGTACTTGTAGCAGGCGAAGAAGGCGGCGCAGGTGCAGGACTTATATTTGCTGGTGGTCTTATAGGTCTTGTTTACAAGTTCCTAGGAGACGGCATGAAGCTTTTCCCAACAGAGATTGAGTGGGAAATTCCAAGCTTTAAGGGAGCTGCAGTAGGTGCAGATGTTCTTCCAGCATTGCTTGGTGTTGGTTTCATAATTGGACCACAAATATCTGGATACATGTTAGCAGGTGCTATTCTAGGATGGTTATGCTACATTCCAATGATAACTTTATTCGGAGAATCAGTAACAAGTCATATATTCCCTGCAACAGCAACAATAGCAGAGCTTGGCTATTGGGGAATATGGAGTAAGTATATAAGATACATAGGTGCAGGTGCTGTTGCAACAGGTGGTATTATAAGCTTGGTTAAAGCACTTCCAACTATTATCTCATCCTTCAAAGATGCATTAAAGGGCTTTGGGGTCAAGGCTGAAGGCGAATCTGACAGAACAGACAAAGACTTAGACATCAAATGGATTATAATAGGTGTTGTAGTATTAGTTGCTTTGATAGCAATACTTCCACAAATTCCAGTTGGTATTCTTGGGGCAATATTAATAGCAATATTTGGTTTCTTCTTTGTAACAGTTTCCTCAAGAATAGTTGGTTTGGTAGGAAGCTCCTCCAATCCAGTATCAGGAATGACAATAGCTACACTTCTAATGACAACAATAATTATGAAGGTAGCTGGTTATACAGGAACAGAGGGTATGATATCAGCACTAGTAGTTGGTGCAGTTATCTGTACTGCAGCTGCAATAGCAGGTGATACATCACAAGATTTAAAAACTGGTTATTTAGTTGGTGCTACTCCTTGGAAACAACAGCTTGGTGAAATAATAGGTGTTGTTGCTTCTGCTGCTGTAATTGGTTCAATTATGATAATGCTAAACAAAGCATATACATTCGGATCAGCTGAGCTTGGTGCACCACAAGCAACACTTATGAAACTTGTAATTGAAGGTATCATGAACGGCAACCTTCCATGGAACTTAGTATTCATAGGAGCAGGATCATCTGTAATATTTGAGCTTTTGGGAGTTTCATCCCTTCCTGTAGCTATCGGTCTATATCTGCCAATTCACTTATCAACACCAATAATGGCAGGTGGATTGATTAGAGGCATAGTTGACAGATCTTCTAAGAAAGAAGAAATTGTTAAGGATAGAGTTGAAACTGGTATACTATTCTCATCAGGCTTAATAGCTGGTGAAGGTTTAATGGGCGTTATAATGGCTGCTTTGACAGTAGCAAATGTTAATATATATGTTTTTGCTAAATCGCCATTAGGTCAAATAGGAGCGTTGCTAGTATTTATTGCTGTAGCAGCTACTCTTACTTATGTTGTATTCAAAAAGAAATCTGAAAAACTATAACATAAGAACATAAACTACTGAAATATAAGGAGGGGGATGCTTCCCCCTCTTTGTATATATTTTATTCTAGTAACAGTAAGAAACTTTTATATCTATATATAAGCCTAAAAAGGAGGGGAAATTATGGCTAATGATAACTTGATGGAAAAGATACCCAGAAGAAATCCAAATATAACATGGGAAGATAATGAGAATATAATTTTAGTAATTGAGAGAACAGGTAAAGTTGACAGATTGGTACAAAAGTTTTTTAAAACTCCAAAATCCAATAAGGTAAATCTTGATGAAATTGGTTCTTTTGTCTGGAGTGAGTGTGATGGATATAATACTATATATGATATCACACAGCATATGGATAATCATTTTGGAGAAAAAGCAAACCCCGTATTGGAAAGATTGGTACAATATATTAAAATATTGATAAGCAATAAATTTGTAACACTGGAGTGATAATAATTGAAATATATTATATATATCGTATTAACTATAATAATGACAATGTTTATGATTTATGTAGGACTTATAAAAGAGAAAACACTTCCCTATGAGCTGACAGCTAAGCTATATAAAAAAGGCACAAAGAAAATACATGATTACTTATTAAAGAATCAAGGTGCATCTATAAATGATTTGAAAAAATGTATAAAGGATGTACAAGCATCTGTAATCTGGAGTAGAAAGAAGGTAGCAGTTACTAATCCAAATCAATTCATTGATTTTATTATTGAAAACATGACAAAACAAGGAAAACTGGAAATTAAACAGGAAAACGGGAAAACGTTATATTATTTAAAATAGAAAATAGATAATCCTTATTTATAAAGGGAATTTATAATACATACAATAATATGAAAACTAATTTATGAATATTGGAGGCATATTATATAATGAGATTTGATAATGCTATTGAGTCTATGAGGGCTGATATTATAAAGACTACGCAAGAGCTTATAAGGTTTAAAAGTTTAGAAACACTGCCAGAGACGGGAGCACCCTTTGGAAAACCAATAAGGGATTGTCTGGACAGAACCCTTATAATATGCGAGGAGCTTGGCTTTAAGACAAAAAATATTGATGGCTACGCCGGACATGCTGAGTATGGTGAGGGCGAGGAAATAGTAGGAATATTAGTTCACCTTGATGTTGTACCTGAGGGTACAGGCTGGTCAGTTGATCCTTTTGCTGGTGAAGTAAGGGATGGCAAGCTATATGGCAGAGGCTCAGTAGATGATAAAGGGCCTGCGGTAGCTACAATGTATGCCTTGAAGGCAGTAGCAGATGCTGGTGATAAGTTCAACAAACGAGTTAGAATAATTTTTGGTTGCGATGAAGAAACAGGAAGATGGGACTGTATGAAAAACTATTTTAAGCATGAAGAAATGCCAAGCTGTGGTTTTTCACCAGATGCAGATTTCCCTATTATAAACAGTGAGATGGGTATAACAGTTTTCAATTTGAATAAGAAATTTAAGCCTGTAGAGTCAATTGCTTGCACTGGTTTAAGAATTAAGTATATTAAAGGTGGCAGCAGACCAAACATGGTACCTGAGTACTGTGAATGTGAGCTTGAGATGAAGAAGGACTTTACTGACAGAATTGAAAAGACAGTAGCTTATATGAAAGAAAAATATAATGCTGATATTAGATTAGAACTAAAAGACACAAGCTGTATTGTAAAATCCTATGGTGTATCAGCACACGGAAGTACACCAGAAAAGGGTGTAAATGCTATAACACAATTAATTAAATTTTTATGCAGTCTTCCTCTTTGCGTAGGAGAAGCCGCAGCCTTTGTGAATTTTATGGATACCAATATAGGTATGGAGACTGATGGAAAGTCTTTTGGGCTTTATATGGAGGATGATGTTTCAGGCAAGCTGGTGTTTAATCTAGGCGTGTTTGAGTTAAATGATGAAGGTGCAAAAGCTACAATAAACATAAGATATCCTGTTACAAAATCAAGAGATGAAGTATACGCAATTCTTGAAAAGAAAGCTGCTGAGGCCGCTTTGGAGTGTACAGAGATATCAGGTAAAGGACCTTTATATGTACCAGCTGATAATGCACTTGTGCAGAAGCTTAGCTCTGTATATAAAAGAGTAACAGGTGAAGAAGCAACCTTGATATCTATAGGAGGCGGAACTTATTCTAGAGCAATAAAAAATGCAGTTGCCTTTGGACCGCTTTTCCCTGGGCAACCTGAATTAGCGCATCAAAAGGATGAATACATCGGGGTTGAGGATTTGCTTAAGTGTACTAAGATTTATGCAGAAGCAATTTGTGAATTAGTTAAATAATATTATTGACAAAAACTAACTTGAGTAGTACACTTAATAAGTAATTGTATTTCAAATTACATTTTAATTAAATTTATATAATTATTTAAGTAGAAGGTCCACTTCTCACCTTACAACATTGTTAGTAAGGTATATATAGATCGTAGCTTTTACGGCAGGTGGATTTTTCTACCTGCCTAAAATATTTTTCGGAGGTGATACGTATAAGCAGCAATAAAGATTTACAAATCAATGAGGAAATTAGAGACCGTGAACTTAGAGTTACAGATTCTAATGGTGACCAATTGGGTATAATGTCCTCGAGACAAGCATTAGAGCTTGCTTTAGAAAGACAACTTGACCTAGTTAAAATTGCTCCTCAGGCTAAACCGCCTGTATGTAGAATTATGGACTATGGTAAGTTTAAATTTGAACAAAGCAAGAAGGAAAAAGAAGCAAGAAAGAATCAAAAAATTACTTTGCTTAAAGAAATTCGCTTTACTCCAAACATAGAGGAACATGATTTACAGGTAAAGGCAAAGAATGCCTTAAAGTTTCTAGAGGATGGAGATAAGATTAAAGTAACAATTAGATTTAGAGGCAGAGAAGTTGACCATGCAAGCTTTGGTAATCAAGCATTAAACAAATTTGTTGAGATAATCAAAGATTCATGTGTTGTTGAAAAGCCTGCAAGACTTGAAGGAAAGAACATGAGTATGACAATAGCACCGAAATAAGATTTATAAAAATAACACAGGATAGGAGTGGTTTTACAATGCCTAAACAAAAAACCCACAGAGCATCAGCTAAAAGATTTAGCTTTACAAAGTCAGGTAAAGTAAAGAGAGGTTGTGCTTACAAATCTCATATACTTACAAAGAAAACAACTAAGAGAACAAGAAAGCTTAGAAAGGGTGCATATGCAAGCCCAACAGAAGCAAAAATCATTAGAAAATTATTACCATATAAATAAGGTACAGGGAGGTTATAGAAAATGGCAAGAGTAAAAAGAGCATTAAATGCACATAAAAAGCGTAGAAAAATAATGAAGATTGCTAAAGGCTATTTTGGAGCAAGAAGCAAGAAATATAGAGCAGCAACCGAAACTGTTATTAGAGCATTAAGATTTGCTTATATAGGTAGAAAGCTTAGAAAGAGAGATTTCAGAAAGCTTTGGATAGCAAGAATAAACGCAGCTGCAAGAATTAATGGTATCTCATACAGTAAGCTTATAAACGGTTTGAAAAAATCAGGTATAGAAATAAACAGAAAGATGCTTTCTGAAATGGCTATTAATGATGCAGCAGGCTTTACAAAGCTTGTAGAAACAGCTAAGAGTCAATTAAACGCATAGATAGAGTTTAGGATAGACCCTCAGGGTCTATTTTTTATAATGAGTAGAAACATATAAATATACCTTAATTTACACGTTTCGTAAAACGAGCTTCAAAAAAGGCTTCCTTAGTTGTTATAATACTTCATATAGAAGCCTTTTTAATTATTGAAATGTTTAATGCTAAAAAAATAACAATAAATATAAATGCAATAATACTATAATAGTAGATAAATGAAGATAATATACAAAACAAACAGACCATTCGACTAATATACTATATATAGTATTAATACATTGCTATGTATTAAAATGTGATGGTTTATTAATATTTTATACCATGATATAATTATACGATATATTACAAAATTTACTAATATTCATAGCAATTTAAATTGAGGTGTTTATCATATATACATTAAATGGACTACGAAAAAGGTATAACATTACTCCTACACAAACGGTGGTAATGAGTTTTGCAATAATAATTTTAGTTGGTGCGACTCTCTTGAATATGCCTATTGCCAGCAATAATGGGCAGCAAGTAGGCTTTGTCAATGCTTTGTTCACTGCAACCTCAGCTACTTGTGTTACGGGTTTGGTTGTTGTTGATACAGGAACTTATTGGACTACCTTTGGAAAGGTTGTAATTATAGCTCTTATACAAATAGGTGGTCTTGGAATAATGACATTTTCTACTTTACTAGCATTGCTGGTAGGTAGGAAGATAACCCTGAAGGAAAGAATGCTTATTCAAGAATCTTTCAATCAGTTTGAATTAGAGGGAATGGTAAGATTAACAAAAAACATTATAATTGCAGTTTTTTCAATAGAGTTTATAGGAGCATTGATATACTCCAGTGTGTTTATTCCTCAATTTGGATGGGGAAGAGGCTTTATTTATGGGGTATTCCATGCGATATCATCCTTTTGTAATGCCGGCTTTGATTTGATGGGAGCGCATACAGGACCTTTTTCCAGCTTTACAAGCTATGTAAACAATCCAATAATCAATATAAATGCAATTTTGCTAATAGTTATAGGCGGGCTAGGTTTCTCAGTATGGATAGATTGTCTTAAAGCATTTAAAAAGAGAAGCTTAAGTGATCTTTCACTGCATTCTAAGGTTGTGTTGACTATGACTGCTGGCTTGATACTTTTAGGAGCTATATTCATATTTCTAATGGAAATAAATAATCCAGCAACACTCAAAAATCTTCCCTGGTCAGGAAAGATACTAGCATCGCTTTTCCATTCTATAACTCCGAGAACAGCAGGTTTTAACACCTTGGATACAGGTTCTTTGACCATGGCTACAAGCTTTTTAACAATAATTTTAATGTTTATCGGTGGGTCGTCGGGTTCGACAGCTGGTGGTATTAAAACAGGTACTGCGGGCATATTGTTTTTTACTGTGCTTTCAGTAATTAGAGGCAGAGACAGCACTGAGGTTTATAAAAAAAGGTTGCCTAAATATTTGATATATAGAGCTGTGTCAGTAGTCTTGGTGTCATTTTTGCTTGTAGTTGTAGCTACTATGGTTCTTTCAATTGTTGAAGCACCATACAATAAAGCTGATTTTATGACGTTGCTTTTTGAGGCAACCTCTGCTTTTGGTACAGTAGGCTTAAGCCAGAATTATACAACACACCTGACTTCTGCAGGAAGAATAATTATTATCTTATGTATGTTTGCTGGGAGAGTAGGACCCTTGTCATTGATTCTTGCATTAGTGCGTAGTGCTCATAGAAACAAAGGACACATTAAATATCCTGAAGATAGGATTATGGTAGGTTAGAAGGGAGAAATCATGAAACAATTTGTAGTAATAGGGATAGGAAGATTTGGCAGCGCTTTAGCTCAGAGACTCTATGCACTAGGGCATGAGGTGTTGGCTATAGATTCAAATGAAGATGAGATTCAGAGGATATCTGATAACGTAACTCATGCAGTTACCGCAGATGCTACTGATGAAAGTGTTCTAAAATCATTAGGCATAAGGAATTTTGATGTAGGAATTGTTGCTATTGGTGCAGATATTCAGTCCAGTATAATTACCACCTTGATGTTAAAGGATATGGGTGTTAAGTACGTTGTTGCTAAAGCTCAAAACGATTTACATGCTAAAGTTCTATATAAGATAGGTGCTGATAGAGTTGTATTTCCAGAAAGAGATATGGGAGAACGTGTTGCACATAATCTAATAGCAACTAATCTTTTAGAATTCATAGAGCTTTCACCTGAGTACAGTATAATTGAGTTTGTTGTTCCTCATGCTTGGATTGGGAAAAATCTACGAGATTTAAATCTTCGAGTTAAATATGGGGTTAACGTAGTTGCTCTCAAAAATAGTAGTAATAATAAGATAAATGCAGCTCCTATGGCAGATGAGGAAGTAAAGGAAGATACAATATTAGTTATTATTGGAAGCAATGAAGGTATAAAGAGAATGGAAAAGAAAGTAGAGCTATAATGAGAGAAGTCATTACCAGCAGCCAAAATAAGAATTTGAAGCTAGTGAAATCACTGCATACAAAAAAATATAGAGATAGTTTGAAGCAATACATTATTGAAGGCTATAAATTGATAGAAGAGGCTTTGGAGTATCAAAAGCCCTTCTGTTTAGTATTGCTGTCAGAGTCTGCTATAAAAAGTGATGAGGGAGAAATCCTGTTAAGAAAATGTGATGAAGCTAATATAGATGTATATTTGACAGATTCAAAATTATTTACTGAGATAAGTGAGATGGATAACCCCCAAGGAGCGTTAGCTGTAATCTATAAGCAGGAGCAGCAGCTTAATATGGTGCTTGAAAGTAAAAGCTTTAATATTGTTATATTAGACGAGGTAAGAGACCCAGGTAATGTAGGTACAATAATAAGGTCAGCAGATGCTTGTGGAATGAATGCTGTTGTTTTATCTAAGGGTTGCGTAGATTTGTATAATGGGAAGACTATTAGAGCCACAATGGGCTCTATGTTTCATATACCGGTTATTACAGATATGGATATAATTCAATTAATTGAAGATTTGAAAGCTCTGGATACGTCAGTATTAGGGACAGACCCCTATAGCAGTATCAGCTGTATAGATGTAGAACCTCATAAACGTACAGCAATAATAATTGGAAATGAAGCTAATGGGCTTAGTACAGAGGTAAAGGCAGCAACAACACAAAATATTACAATACCTATGCCAGGCAAAGCAGAATCCTTAAATGCAGGCATAGCAGCAGCCATATTGATGTATGAATTTGCAATACGGAAATCCAAATGATTATTCAACAAGTGAAAGCTTGTTTTTTTTATATATTTATGGTTAGCAGGAAAAAGTAATTTTTACATAGAATTTTATAAGCAAATAAGTAAAAATAGGTGATAAAATGATATATATAGTAAAATCCTGCACATTGTATGGAATTAGTGGTTACATTGTGGATGTGGAAATTGACTTGTCAAATGGGTTACCAGGCTTTGATATAGTAGGATTGCCTGATGCTGCGGTAAAGGAATCAAGAGAAAGAGTAAGAGCAGCTGTTAAGAATTCAGATTATCAGTTTCCACAGAAGAGAATTACAGTAAATCTAGCTCCTGCAGATATTCGCAAGGAGGGTTCTATATTCGATTTGGCGATTGCGGCAGGAATATTAAAGGTTTGTGGTGAAATCACATGTGAAAGTCTTGATGGAATAGCTTTTCTAGGAGAGCTTTCCTTGGATGGAACAGTGAAGGGTATAAAAGGAATTTTACCCATGTGCATTGAGCTTAAAAATGGTGGAATTAATAAAGTGATTGTTTCTAAGGAAAATGCTGACGAAGCAGCTCTTATAAAGGGTATGGATATATTTGGTGTTGAAAACATTAAGGAAATGGTAGAATTTCTAAATGGCAGGAGTGAGCTTAGCAAGCATGTTGTTGATATTGAGAAGTACTTTTTAGCTGATGACTTTTATGACTTTGATTTTAGGGATGTAAAGGGACAGGAGACAGCCAAAAGAGCTCTTGAGATTGCCGCCGCAGGTGGGCACAATGTAATTATGATAGGCCCTCCTGGCTCGGGTAAGACTATGCTGGCAAAAAGGTTGCCTTCTATACTTCCTGATATGTCCTTTGAGGAAAGCCTAGAGGTAACTAAGATTTACAGTGTATCAGGACTTCTTAAGGATAGAAGCTCCCTTATAACTAAGCGACCCTTCAGAGCCCCACATCACACCATGTCTGCTGCATCATTGATAGGTGGAGGTAGGATTCCACATCCAGGAGAGGTTTCTCTATCGCATTATGGTGTTTTATTTTTAGATGAAATGCCAGAGTTTCCGAAGCATGTACTGGAGGTTTTAAGACAACCTCTAGAGGATGAAAATGTAACAATTTCAAGAGTAAATGGTTCTATAACTTATCCTGCAAAATTTATACTGATAAGCTCTGTAAATCCATGCCCTTGTGGTTATTTTGGAGATGAATCCAATAGGTGTACCTGTTCAGTTATGCAAATTAAGAATTATATGGGAAAGATCTCAGGTCCACTTATGGATCGCATAGATTTACATATTGAGGTGGCTCCCATAAAGTTCAATGATATTTCCGACACCTCAAAGTGCGAAAGCTCTAAACAAATAAAGGACAGGGTAAACAAGGCAAGAAAAATACAAATGGATAGATATAAGCAAGAAGGAATATACTTCAATTCACAGCTTAAGCCAAAGCATATAACAACATATTGCAGTATCGGAAGTCAAGAAAAGCAGATATTAAAACATGCCTTTGAAAAGTATAACCTTAGTGCAAGAGCCTACAATAGGATATTGAAGG
>JBAVGO010000060.1:0-9473 GCA_049684915.1 Lutisporaceae bacterium
ATAACTTATTAAACGTCGTGTAGGGCATAAAATAGTAATGAAGCTTTCCCACTAAATGTTAGAATTTTCAGAAATATATTGACGTGGTAATAATATACAGGTATACTTAAGCTGTTAGCACTCAAATGAAACGAGTGCTAACAGCTTAAGCATATTTGATATTTTCTCAAGCATTTATCTACGTCGTGAATTTGATTTTAATACAGTATAAAGGCTGGGATATTAAAAGTAAGAAATAGGAGGCTATAAAAAAATGGAAAAACGTGATTTGTATTTAGAGAAAATCAGTGCTCAGATAGAACAATATAGTGCTAAACTAGCGGGGATGCGTGGCAAAGCTGCCGAGGTCCATGCTGATATGAAACTGGAATATCTAAACCAATTGGATAAACTTGAGGGTAAGAGGGATGGCTTGAATGAAAAATACGAACAAATTAAGAAAGCCAGCGAAGATTCATGGGAAGATATGAAAGAAGGAACTGAAAATGCTTGGAATGAGCTTAAGGAATCTGTTGCTAAAGCAGCGGAGCATTTTAAATAAATAATACCTATATATAATAAATTGTATGAAAAGATATGCTTAGTCTTAAACAAGTAAAATATAGAAAGATAATGGCTTAATAGGCTAAAAGGAGAGAATTTCTATGGAAGAGATTATTTTAGAAGCAATAGTAAGAACAAAACAACCTGGGAAATTCAGAGAAAGCGGTTTTGTACCTGGGGTGCTTTATGGAGATAGTGTTTCAGAGGCAACTTTAGTAAAATTTGACACAATAGCTCTAACAAAGATACTTACCCGTCATGGCGCGAATGCAAAAGTATGGATTAAGTATGACAACAATAAGAAATTTGGGTTTATTAAGGAAGTACAAAAACATCCTGTTTCAGGAATTGTTACTCATATAGATGTGCATATCGTCTCAAAAGACCATGAGGTAAAACTCCAGATTCCCATTATTTTTAAAGGTGAGGATAATTTGAAGAATATACAACTGCAGCTGCAGGTATATAAATCAGAAATAAATGTTCTTGGAAAGATGGCATTGATGCCTGACGCAATATATGTTGATGTATCAACAAAGAAGTTAGGTGATACAATCACTCTAAAAGATTTTGATTTTGATAAGCAGATAAATGTGAGTGAAAAAGAAGATGAAATCTATGGAATGATTACTAATTTAAAGAATCAGCCTACTGATGAGACTGTTGAAACTAAAACCGAGTAAGGAATCATAATACAAAAGAATATAGTTTTGTTAATGATAGATTTAAGAAAAGCCTATCTCTAACATCCAATCATATATTCAAATCAGAACCACCACTCTTAATTTAACTGCATTAAAAATCACATAGAATAAAATATGAAAGTGCTACCTGTTGTAGGTGGTATGAGTGCCATGCTTCAACTACTATTAATGGGTCTAGAGAAAAAATTGAAAAGAGAGGATTGAATAAATTTATGAATATACATAACAAGAAACGAATTATATCAGTACTATTAACGCTAACACTAGTTGTTCTAATGACAGTGCCCACAATGAGTATGGAGGTATCTCAACCTACGGTGAATCTTGGAACAACCTCAAGCTTTGCTGTTTTGGCTGGCTCAACAATCACTAATACAGGAACGACCACAATCAACGGAGATGCTGGTGGAGATGTAGGATTGTATCCAGGCACCGCGTTTACTGGAGAAGCGAGTACAACAGTGAGTGGTACTACACACATAACTGATGCTGCCGCACTTTTAGCCAAGAACGATCTAGTAATAGCATATGATGATGCTGCCGGAAGAACGCCTGTGACTACCATTCCCTCAGAGCTTGGTGGAACTACCTTAACTCCTGGCACTTATGATTCAATCGATGGTACTTTTCAGATAACGGGAACTCTCACCCTTGATGCCCAGGGCGACTCCGAGGGCGTCTTCGTGTTTAAGACTGCCTCCACGCTTATTACGGCATCAGGCAGTAATATTAACCTCATAAATAGTGCTCGGTACTGCCGAACCTTTTGGAAGGTTGGAAGCTCTGCAACATTAGGAACAACCTCTCATTTTGTGGGACACATATTTGCATTGGAATCCATCACAGCGAATACTGGTGCGACGGTGCAAGGACAATTGTTGGCACGGAATGGAGCGGTTACTTTAGACAACAATACCATCACAAATGGATTTTGTGAGATCGCACCTCCATCAGTACCGATCCCAGTCCCAGCCACCCTTAGTGTAATTAAGCATGTTATTAATGACAATGGTGGTACAGCAGTCGCTGCTGACTTCAATCTTCATGTAAAGATGGAGGATATTGACGTTACTGCAAGTCCAGCACCTGGTGTTGAATTACCTGGAACTACCTATACTTTGGCTGCAGGTACTTATAAAATTAGCGAAGACGTTTTTGCTGGATATGACGCAAGTTATAGTGGGGATAGTGATTCTAGTGGAAATATTACTTTAGCCGCTGGTGAGAACAAAACCGTAACGATTACTAATAATGATATTCCAGCAGTAGTTGTAACAGAGACTGTTAAAGGTGGGCAGCTTCCAAAAACATCTGCACACGTGTATGAGTTACTCTTTGGCGGTGTTATTTTAATGCTGGTCGGTGCAGTAGGCTGGAGAAGCAGGAAGATTTTTGAATAGAGTAAGACTATCATGGGGAAAGTTTTCTCTGGTTACGGTACTATCCTTTGGATTTATGGTCTTGGGGATAGGAGGCATCTCTTGGGCAATGTTTAGTATGAATGCTCAGTCTGACTATTCCATCCCTGGTACTTTCAATGAAGAGTTAAACAAGATAACGGGAGACAGCACTGTCTCGCTGGAATCAGATCCTTCCCACATACTGTCCACATCTGATAAACCCCTTTACCCTGTATATCCGGTGGAGGGTGACAATATTGGAAGTCTGACTATTCCAGCTTTAAAACGAGAACTGCCTATCATCCAGGGGACAGGTGTGAAGGAGTTGAAAAAAGGTGTAGGGCACTTCACACAAAGCGTACTTCCTGGGGAAGAAGACAATTGTGTTTTTTCTGGACATCGCGATACGGTCTTCCGTCAATTAGACAATCTGAAGATAGGGGATCAACTGATTGTGCAAACATCGGCAGGTATATTCACCTATGAGGTGAATGGCACGCGAATCGTCCATAAAGACGATAAAACTGTGATCGTACCTACCGACAATGCCATTCTTACTCTGACCACCTGCTATCCATTTTATACTCTTGGGGATGCGCCAGACAGATATATCGTCTCTGCGGATTTGATAAAAGTAGATAAAACTCGTATTGATTAAAATATTAATAAAGAGAGGGTGAAAAAGTATGTTGTGGACAATTGCTATTGTACTCTTAATCTTATGGTTTCTTGGTATGGTTACTGCTAATACCATAGGTGGATTTATTCATATTCTTTTGGTAATTGCAGTTATTTCAGTTTTAATAAGGTTGATTAAAGGTAGAAAAATATTTTAAATGTTTGATTCAATATACTTACTCCGATGTTAATATCTCAATATTATCCTTTTTAGTTTGGTAACTAAAAAGGATAATATTTTTTAGGGGTTTTATATATTTTTTTTCATACAGTTAGTTTAAATATCTATATAAACTGGATGTTTAATATCATAGCTCGCTATAAATTTACTTTAAATGAAAACTTTGGTACAATATATTTAAAATCTTATATTTATCAAAAGGAAATAAATATCAAGGTTGAAGCTATAGATGACGAAGAAGCATCAAGAATACTAGCAAATTAATTGTAGGATAAACGATTAATTAAATACAATAAAGTATATATGAGGGTAGTAAAATGAAACAGGTTACAGCAGCAATTATTAAGAATAATAACAAATATCTGATTTGTCAGCGTAATTCAGAAGATGAATGCAGCTTACTCTGGGAATTTCCAGGGGGAAAGCTTGAAGAGGGGGAAACTCTAGAGGAATGTATAATAAGAGAGATTAAAGAGGAATTAGAGCTTGATATACAAATACAGGATATTTTTACTACTAGCATTTATCGTTATGATCAAAAAGAGATATATTTTACTGTCTATAATGCATTAATAGTAGGAGGTAAAATGAAGCTGAATGTACATAATGAAGCAAAGTGGGTTGACCTAGAAGACCTCCAGCTTTACGATTTTATGCCTGCTGATAAAGAATTTGTTAATAAATTAATTAAGGAAAATGCATAATATTCATTAAACATTTCTATTTAAAAAATTCAATTTGATTAACTTAATATATTAAGACATATGTATGTATCCAGAATAAGCATAGGTGTCAGATATGATATCTAGATGGTTATTGATTAGTAACTTTCTATTTTTAATTAAATGTACATATTGAAAATAGGAGAAAAACATTATATAATGTTCTTCATTGGAACATTATTTTATTCTTCTGCATCTAAAAGCCAAAGCACACTAACTTTTAGTAATTTACTTAGAGCCATTAACTCATAATCAGTAACTATCCTCTTCTGCCGTTCGAGTTTGGATATACTTGCTCTGTCAATATATACAGCTAAAGTTTCCAGCTTAGCAGAAAGTTGTTTTTGAGTTAGATGGGTACTTTCTCTGATTTTTTTAATTTGTGGACCCACAATATTCTTGTTTTTACTATCAATTATTATCTTCATATCAATCACCTTTGTGCTTTATTAGAACATTTATATTTTAAAATATATTTTTAATATATATGTTCTAATAAAGAACATATGTATTATTTACGGCGATAGAGGACATTATGCGTGAGAATTATGGTGATTTGCCAGAGTGAATTATGGGTTTTTATATCAAATTGGATTAGATAATAAAATAATTGTTAATAATTATCATGTATATGTTATACCAAACATTTTACATAGAATTCAAAACGTGTAAAACATTTTCCTTCATTTATATGTTGCATAAAATACATTGCTGATAATACAAAAGAAGAAGCTTCTACTGCTTTTGTAAATAATAAATTTTTATTGCAACATATATAGTTATCTAATATATATAGCACTAAACAATTGCATTTATAAAATAGTGCGATATGTTTTTCGCTGTTTATAACTACTATTTACTATCTTAATTTTAATATATTTAGAAGCTAATAAATATATATCAATAAGCAATGCTAAATACACAAAACATTGCTAGATTTTATAGGGAGATGACATCGTGCCTGAGAACTATGATGATATACCAGAGTTAAAAGTGATAATAAACAAAACTAGAAAAAAGCTAAAAAGGTTAACCGATTATGATCAAGGCAATAAAAGTGAAGAAATATTAGAACTGAGTAGAAAATTAGACATCTTGATTCACTATTACATTTCTTTAGAATTAGCTTTGAAGTCTTGATTATTCATAATCAAATAAACTACTCATGTAATATATGTGAGTAGTTTATTTGATTTTTTGAGGGTTGCATCTATGCAATTCAATAAAAATATTTATAAGATAAAAATAGAAGAGACCACCCGTATTTGGTAAAATGTTAGTAACAACAACAACAAAAACGAAGATGGTCTTTTATGAGTAATATTATACTAGAAATTTGTCGAAAATTCACGAGGGAGATAGTAGATTATTTTTGTGATTATAAATTGAAATAATGGATGGCACGCTTCATAAGAGAAAAATAGATTGCTTAGCTAATGAAAAAACTAGGAAATATTTTATCTTTATCACTGCCCTCTCATTGATAAGTGGTAGAGAATGAAGACAATTGAAAATAATCTTAGTATTATTCATAAATTAATACTATCACAGCAAAAACAAGCATCCTGATTTTAGTATTTAAGTTTCTTTCATAGTATCGTATAATAAAAGTATTATATAGTAATTGCTATTGTGCATTTATATAATTTTGTATAGTTTATATATATTAAGTAAAGGTGGAAAACTGATTTCCTATTATTGTACACTATTTTAAGTTACATTGATTTTCATAGATTTCTAAATGGCATTAGTCGTTATTTAAGCCCTTGATCTTGAACATTGCATCTTGTGTCTTTCTAGCCAAGTTGGTCATTCCAATATTCATACAACACAAAAGAAACTTATATACAAAATGAAAAACTTTATCTTGCGATAGTCAAAGATATTTTTAATAAAGAGATAGTAGGTTGGACATTTGAACCAAACATGAGAGGGTAATGAGAATAAGCAGGAAGGGGAGTTGCTGGGACATGGTATGAGAGACTATTATGTAGTTGACCATGGAATAAATGCGAGAAAAATAACAGAGATTATAAAAACGCAAGAAAAACGAGGATATCCAAGCTATGGAATGTCCGTTTTTTAGAGAAAGGATCAAAATAATGGAAAAAGAAGGTTTAAATGATTTACGATCAGAAATTGACAAAGTTAATTTGGAGATACTAAATTTATTAAACAAAAGAGCTACGTTAGTTGAAAAAGTAACAACAATAAAGAACGAGCAAGGAATTGATTTTTTTGATCCAGTAAGAGAAATAGAAATGGTAGAAAAGCTTTTTAAGAGCAATAAAGGACCTTTATATAATGAATTGATAAAAGAAATTTACAATGTAATATTTAATACTTCATTAAAATTTATGGGTATAGTAAGGGATCGAAAACTATTGATAAGCTCACAAAATGAATGCGACCGTTTTAAAATTCATGAGCTAGCGAAACAGAATATGGATACTCCTATAATGATTGCAGGTCCCTGTGCTATCGAAAAGCTAGAGTATTTGGAGGAAGTAGCAAAATTATTAGTTAGTAAGAAAGTCAAGTTTTTAAGAGGTGGAGCATATAAACCTAGAACGTCACCTTATGAATTTCAAGGTCTGGGTGAAGACGGTTTAAAAATGTTAAAATATATTGGAAACAAGTATGAATTAAAAACTATTAGCGAAGTGGTTGATACTAGAGATGTTGATATGATTGCAGATTATGTAGACATTATACAAATAGGAGCGAGAAATATGCATAATTTCGAGCTATTGAAAGAAGCGGGAAGAACAGGTAAAACCATACTTTTAAAACGTGGGCTTAGTGCAAAAATACAAGAATTCATGTATGCTGCAGAATATATAGCGGTGCAAGGTAATAATAAGATTATACTTTGTGAAAGAGGAATAAGGACTTTTGAAAATATGACTAGAAACACTCTAGATATATCGGCTATTCCCATATTAAAAAAAGAGACAAACTTACCCATAATTGTAGATTTAAGTCACTCTCTGGGACGGAAGGATATCGTTAATAGTATTGCAAAAGCAGTATTGGCGGCAGGTGCTGAGGGTATTATGGTTGAAGTTCATCCATTCCCTGAATTGGCACTTTCAGATAGTATGCAGCAGCTAAACTTTAAAGAATTTTCTGAGTTAATTGATTATATAGGTTATAATCAAACAACTTAAAAAACCACATTGAAGTATAAGTAGTTATATACAAAGTTTATGAAATATTAAATGGTCTTTTACCAACGAACATTTTGGGAAAGACCTTTATTAAAACTTGTACTGAACATTGTTCTAGTACACCAACCATAGAGATAAAATTGCTGTTCCTCGATATGTCAGAACTGCGACCCCTGGGGTATTTTTCATATATTTTTGTGCTTTTTGCACAATGAAGGGAATGATAGTTAATATGAAACTAGACAGGAATAGTATAGAGGATATTATAGGGCTGACTCCTATTCAGGAAGGAATGTTGTTTCATTATCTTTATAACAGAGATAGTGAACAATATTTTGAACAATTATCTATAAGCTTAGAAGGCAATATAAATGTTGGGAATATAAGAGAAGCATGGAATTTTGTAATAAGTGCAAATTCAATGCTAAGAACCATCTTTAGATGGGATAATATAGAAAAACCTGTACAGATTATATTAAAAAGTAAACCTGTACAAATAACTGAATATGACTTTTCTTATGAAGAAAAAGATGTACAAGAAAGCTTATTAATCAAAACAAAGGAAAATGATAGAAAAAGTAAAATAGATATTGGACTTGAACCATTTAGGATATCGTTATGCAAACTATGCGAAAACGAGTTTGAAATGATTTTAAGCTATCATCATATTATTTTAGACGGTTGGAGTACAGCAATAATTATTAAGGAATTTTTTGATGCTTACATAAGTTTAATTGAAGGCAGCAAGCCGGAATTCATTAAAAAAAGTGAGTTTAAAGAATATGTAAAATGGTTAGAAAAACAAGATAAGGCAAGAAGTATTCAATATTGGGGAAATTTCTTATTAGGCTTTGAAGAAAAAACACAATTACTTGTGGAGAATATAAAAAAAGATGGAGAGTATTTAGGAAAGAAATATGAGTGTTTCCTTTCAGAAAGTTTTACACAAAAGGCAACTCATTTTTGTATAGAGCATAGAATAAACCTAGCAACTTTATTAAATGTAACATGGGGCATCTTACTTCAAAGATATAGTAATAGTAATGATGTTGTATTTGGTACTACTGTTTCATGTAGAACTCCTGAAATTAAAGGAATAGACAATATTGTTGGATTATTTATTAATACTATACCCTTTAGAATTAAAGCTCATGGGGATGAAAAAGTAGTTGATTTACTAAAGAAAATTGATGCTGATTTCACGGAAAATTTTGAATTTCGAGCCGCATCATTAGTTGATATAAAAGCATGTACAAAACTTGGAAGACAGGAAGAGATATTTGACTCAATCGTTATAATACAAAACTATCCTTTAGATATTGATTTGAATAAGTTGGATGGAAAGCTTAAGGTGAAGCAGCATTCCATAGTAGAAACAACAAATTATGATTTGAATTTAGAAATTGCAATTACCAATGATATTAAGCTGAATTTTATGTATAACGATAACAGAATAAGCAGTGATGTAATTTATAGAATAGCAAAACATTATGGGAATATATTAAATATAATAGTTGAGAAGGGCAATATTAGACTTGATGAAATAGACATACTGTCAAATGCTGAAAAAAATCAAATTCTGTATGAATTCAATAGTACGAAAGCGGAGTATCCGAAAGACAAAACAATACACCAGCTATTTGAAGAGAAGGTTGACAGAACTCCTGATAAAGTGGCGGTAGTATATGAAGAAAAGCAGTTAACCTATAGGGAGCTGAACGAAAGAGCCAACCAACTAGCAAGGGTATTACTAGCTAAGGGTGTATCAAAGGACAGCATAATAGGGATAATGGTAGAACGGTCATTAGAGATGATAATAGGAATTATGGGCATATTGAAAGCGGGAGGAGCTTATCTGCCAATAGATCCAACATATCCAGCAGACAGGATACAATATATGCTGTCAGATAGTCAGACCGAGATACTGTTAACTCACAAGGAGTTAGGAAGCAAAATAGGAGCTGTAATAGAACGGATAAATCTTGATGAAGAAAGCATATACCAAGGTGAAAGCAGCAATCTGAATAAAGCATATGATGCAGATAGTCTGGCATATGTGATATACACCTCAGGCT
>JBAVGO010000061.1:0-31666 GCA_049684915.1 Lutisporaceae bacterium
ATATTGATGAATTTACCTCAGCAAATCATCAATGTTTTGTTTGTCAGCGTCTAACGCCGACCTTTACTATGATATCAAATTATGTTTTGTTTGTCAACATAATTCTCAAATTTGTTTGTCCTTTTATGTCTTTCATTATCTTGTCTGTTTTGCTCCCCAGCTCAGCCAGGAATTTTATCTTATCACGTCATGCACCATTTCGTCAACTGTAAGTTTATTCTTTATTTCATCGTTTCCTGCGGTGCTTATATAATATATCACGTGTCATTGAGAGTGTAAAGTGTGAATATGTGCTTTTAAATCCGCTATAGCGTTTTTATTTATAAACAACTCTTATTTGCTTTCTTTTCCTACTTTATAACAGCAAGTCCATTGATATTTATATGCACATTCATCTGAAAATATTCATACTTCTAATTTTTTAAATACCTACTTATTAAATACAAGTCTCTTTATATTGTAAAAAGAAAGACAAAACAAGCTACTTGAGTACTCAAGTAGCTTGTTTTGTCTGCAAATTTCTAACTATTAACTATCTCAAGTACGTAACATATCTTAACATAAACCAAAAATGACAGAAGCTACCGTACAACACAAATAGATGGAATATCTCATGAAATCCAAACAGTCTAAATTTCAGCTTTGGCCATTTTGTTCCATATATAGCTGCACCTATAGTATAGAGCAAACCACCGGCAACCATCCACATAACTCCTGTTAAAGGTATTGTTTTTACCATAGGCCATAGAGCTATTACTACAAGCCAACCCATTATCAAATAAAAAATTGTGTATAACCATCTAGGTGCATCGAACCATAAAAGCTTCATTATTATGCCCACCAATGCTATTCCCCATATTATAGCCAACATACTATAACCCCAGCTACCCCGTAAAGGAATCAGACATATAGGAGTATAAGTTCCTGCTATCAATATATAAATCATCATATGGTCTATCTTCCGCAAGACTCTTATTCCCTTATCTGAAATAGATAGTAAATGATATAAAGTGCTGGCTGTATAAAGCAATATCATACTGCCTCCAAATATTGAAAAGGATACAATATGCCATACAGTCCCTTCGTTTATTGCATAGTTTATCATTAATACTAATCCTACTATAGAAAGTATAGCTCCTATTAGGTGAGTTATTCCGCTAACCGGTTCACGCATTTTTTTTATCATACAATCACCTCAAAATAACAATATTTCGACATATAGTATCAATAACTACCTGTTGTATATTATATTACTATATAACATATATATGTGCAAGAAAAACTTTTTTTATTCTTATTTTATTCTTCCCGTTTTTCCAATTGTCATTCTATATGTTTTGCACTAAAAATTTCACATTATATTCAAAATGTGAAAAACGTTTTCCGTGATACATATGTTGTTAGCTAGCTTTTATTACTATATAATATAAGAGGGGTGATTAAATGAATATTGAAGATTTGAATTCAATTTTGAAAGGATTATCTGACATAACTGAAATTAAGCCATCGGATATACCTGATATTGATTTATATATGGATCAGGTTACAACCTTTATAGACAATAAATTGGGCAGCGATAAAAGAAGCAAAAAAGATAAGCTGCTGACTAAAACCATGATTAATAATTATTCAAAAGCAAAAATACTTGCTCCTTC
The DNA here is from genome assembly GCA_049684915.1 of Lutisporaceae bacterium. GTDB lineage: Bacteria > Bacillota > Clostridia > Lutisporales > Lutisporaceae > GWB2-37-7. Next base: position 1,656 of record JBAVGO010000061.1, read on the forward strand.
AAAAAATAAAAAATATAATAAGCAGCAAATGATTCAGCTTGTTTTGATTTATTACTTAAAACAGATACTTTCTATAGGCGATATTGAGGATTTGTTTACACCACTTTTCGATGCTGCGGAGGATAATTCCACTTTAGTTGAAGATATATATTGTACATATCTTCAAGCAAAAAAAAATAATATAAAAAATGTTAGTGTAATGTTGAAGGATAATGAGGATCTAATTGCACAGACAGGGGCAAATCTAGAGGGGACTGAAAAAAACAAAGTACAGCTTATCGCAACTGCTATGCTGCTCACATCTCAAGCCCAGGCCTATAAGCGAACTGCAGAGGCGATTATAGATAATCACTTCAAAGTCAATACATAGATTGCAAGATATGAAAAAGCACTATTCTATATGTTTGTGCAAAGCATATAAAATAGTGCTTTTTCTACAAATATTATTTTACTGTACCAATATCACCAAATGGAAATATTCTAAAAAATACTCTTCCTATTATATCTTCTTTACTTACAAATCCAACACTGCCTCGACTGTCATTACTGTTTTGCCTGTTGTCTCCCATAACGAATAAGCATCCTTCCGGCACTATAACATCAACTTTTCCGCTAGTGGTTCCATCATATATATATCTTTCCTCTAGCTCTTGATCATTTACATAGACCGCAGTATTAAGTACCACAACCTTATCTCCAGGAACACCTATAACTCTTTTTACCAAGGCCTTCTTTGCCCCAAACATCCTGTACAACTTCCATGGATGTGGTGTTTCAGTGTTAAATGCAATTATATCTCCTTGCATAGGCTCAGTTCCTATATATCTTGCTCTAATAAGAAAGTCTGAATCAGATAAGGTTGGAAGCATTGATGAACCTTCTACTATAGCAAGACCTCCGAATATGTTTATAATAAAAGCTATGACAGCCGCTGCCGCCAAAGAAATTACCCACTCTAAAATTTCTCTTTGAATACCTTTCATTGATTTACTCCTCCAATCATTTAAATAAGTCATACTAATTAGACCGTGCTTCATATCTTGATTTGGTTTTATATTTCATAAGCTTCTTCACCTATCATTAATGCTTCTCCACCTACCCAAATCTCTTCTATATTCATGTCTTCAAGCTTCAATACAGCCTTGATAGTGGAAGGCTTGTTCATAAAACTTCCCTGCTCGATAACAATATTTTCATGGTTAGTATTAAGATAGCCATATTTAAAAAGATAGCATACCAATGCACCATTTGATGTACCTGTTGCGGACTCTTCAGGTATTCCATATAAAGGTGCAAAATTTCTGCATATTGCTACACTTTTTGAATTATCATTTAATGTAAAAACATGAAGTCCCGTAGCTTTGTATCTTTTGCTGACTTCTTCGATTTTCTTCATGTCAGGTATTAAACATTCCAAAATATTGTAGCTTTTTACAGGCACAAGTATATCTTTTATTCCCGTTGATACAGCTTGTATAGGCATCCTCTGGTCAAAACCTGTGTAATCTATACCTAAACAATCTGCAAGTTCTTCTGCAGCAATTTTCTCATAAAATCTAGGTAGGGTCTGCTGCATATAAACCGTAGAAGCTTTTATGTTGATTTTCAAAACACCTGCTTTAGTTTCCTGTGCATAAGTGCCTTGTTTAATGAATTTTTTTTGTTGCATGAGGCTAAAGGCTGCTATAGTGGCATGTCCACACAAATCCACCTCTGCATTGGGAGTAAAAAATCTAAGCCTAAAGTCTGCCGTCTCTGACTCTGATACAAAAGCAGTCTCAGAATATCCAATTCTCTTTGCTAAATTTTGCATTTGAACTTCAGTAAATCCATTAGCATTTAATACCACTCCCGCAGGATTCCCTCCAGCACTGCTTTTAGCAAAGGAGCTTAGCTTATATACTTTCGCTACCATACCTTCACCGCTTTTTCTTCATTATTTTATATATGTAATATCCTATGCCAACTCCTACCAGTTAATAGCCTTCAAAGATTCTATCTTTTGCCTTTTCATTTCCTAAATACCCTATTGCTTTTTACTTAGATAAGCAGATACTGTAGCTGTGTCCTTGTCCGCACTATAGAAGCTTAAAAGATACTCTCCACAATCATAATCCATTTTCCACATATCGCCTTCAGCGTCTGTTTCAAGCAATTCTTGAGTGGGAGTGCCAAGCATTACTTTAATCTGTGCCGGGCTCATTCCCACCTTAACACCATAAAGCTCATAGCCTTCAGACATAATAATACCTGATATATTTGCTTCACTTTTGGTGTCTTCTATAATTTTATCCAGCATTAAGTCTATAACTTCATAGCTTACATATGAGACTCCCTCAAAGTTATCAAACCCTATAGGTTCTCCTAATTGTGCTACAGCATCCTGTAGCTTTGACCCAATCTGTATAGAAAGACCTGTGATTTTACCTTCACGGGCAAGCTTAAGGGCATCGTCATTTTGGGGTATAGGTGCCGGAGTGTTCTCTACTGTTTCAGTAGTATTTGATGCAGGTACGTTTTTATCTTCAATCACCTTTTCAGCCTTGCAGGATACAAAGCTTAGGCATAATGCCAATACTAATAATATTACTATAACTTTTTTCAATTTATTCAACTCCTAATCTTATGAAATTAGTTCATAACTCATATTTGAGATAATTTATAGTTTGTTTTTTGTTCTAAAAATTTGTCTATAAGCTCTATATCTCTTATGTCCTTATCCCTGCCAAGCCTTTCCTTATATTGGCGGATACTATTAATGTCAGCTACAGGTATTCCTTCAATTAGTTCTATCTTCTCTGGAACCCAGTCTTCAAATATCTCTATGCATCCATCAATCACTATAGCTTCAAAGGACTCTTTTTCTATTAATTCAAAGCCTCTATGCAATAATTCTTTAAACAGCTTTGAGGTACAGCCTATATCTATGTCAGTCGTATCTGATCTTACTCCATGTAAGACTAGTGCCGCTCCCGTCATCACACAGTATTGGTTTTCAGGAAAATTTAAGTTTTTCAGCTTGTCCAATATTTGATTTCTATTTAGCATATAGTCCTCCATAAAGCTAGCTCTTTTTCAATTTCTAATGCTTCTATATATCTTTTGTATTTTATACAACCTTTGCAGCTTCTGGTTACGTTCCTTATAATCTGTTATGTTTTTATAAGGCAGATAGTCGTTTTTGTTCTGCTTTATAAGTAGTTTGCTAATCAAGCTTCTGCTATCTTGCTCTCTTTGCATATTAATTCTTTTAATCAAGTATGTGCTGTCCGAAAAATCAGAAATCCCATCCTGTGTCGTAACTGTAAACCTATAACCCTTATCTTTTAAAATATTTTCTGCATATTCATTATAATTACCATAAGGATATGAAAAAGCATATATTGCACTACCTAGGTTCTGGGATATCAAAGTCTTCAACTTAGCAATATCAGCTATCAGGCGGTTTTTGTACTTTTCAAAGGTCTCCTTCTCCAATTTTGCAACTCCCAAGCCATAATTAATGTCTTCAGCAAAATTGTGCAAATCATAAGTATGGTTTTGTATTTCAATCAAACCGCTTTGATACATTTCACTAGCCTGTTCCCATGTGAAATGCTCTGTTATAGGGGTCATCAGGTCCTTGTTAAGCTTTTTCCCCACAGACCAGCCAATAATAAATATTGTCGCCTTCATATCATACTGCTTCAGCACAGGATATGCGTATACATAGTTGCTTAAATAACCATCATCAAAGGTTATTATTATAGGGTTGTCCGGCAGGCTCTTTTTCTTAAATATGTACTTTATGTAGTCCATAAAATGTATAGTGTTATAGCCTAGCACTTTAAGATATAACATTTCTTCCTTAAACTTCTCAGGAGATATTGTGGTACTGTCCAATTTGCTTTCATCCTCACTTATATGATGATACATAAGCACAGGAATTTTGTTAATATCTTTACTATTTAAATTTGTATTTGCATCTACAATTTTCTCAAGCTTATAGACCTCAATGCCATACTGACTATTTAAAGCTATAATTACTGTAAATACAAAAATTATTGAAAACAGTACAAGCTTTTTCATCTCATGTACCCTTATTATATCATATTATTTGTAAGCTTCTCGTACATTATTTTACAAACTTATATTCTGCTGTATCAAATAATCCAAGATCTGTAATCTTCAATTCGGGAATTACAGGGAGAGCTAGAAAAGCAAGCGTCATAAAAGGGTCATACTCTTTTGAGACTCCCATATCATATGCATCTTTTAGCATCACCTTAAGTTTATTTTCAACTTCTTCCAAGCTTAAATCACTCATAAGCCCTGCTATAGGCAATGCAAGAGAATGCTTTATACTACCTTCAGATGCTATGCAAATCCCTCCGCCAATGCTTTGCAGGTGATTTACCGCCGCCTGCATATCCATATCATTATCACCTATAACTACTATGTTATGAGAATCATGGGCTACACTGGAGGCTATTGCTCCATTTTGCAGACCCATTCCCTTTACCAAACCAAGACCAATATTACCTGTTTGATGATGTCTCTCTACAACTGCAATTTTCAAAAGCTTATCACCTGTTTCATCTATATAGGCGACCTTATCATTCTTTACTTTTAGCCTTAGTTTCTTTGTGATTAAAGAATGCGGCAGCAAGCCAATGACACTAATTTCTTTCTCAGGAATATCCATTTTAAAGCTTTCTTGCTCAAGCTTCTTAATATTAACTGAGTTTCTCATTCTTGAGTCATTAATACTTCTAATATTAAAAAGTACCTTCCCATTTTCTGCTACCAGCCTTCCCTTTTTATAAACCTGGTAAATATCTATGCTCTCTAAATCATTTAATATTAAGAGATTAGCTTTATAGCCTGGTGCTATCGCTCCTATGTTTTGTAAGTTGTAGCATCTTGCAGCATTTATAGTAGCCATTTGTATCGCTCTTACTGGCTTCATCCCATTTTTTATTGCAACTCTGACATTATTATCTATATGTCCATGCTTTATTATATCCTCCGGTTGTCTGTCATCAGTACAAAAAAGGCATCTGTTTAAGGTAGTCTCATTTACAGCAGGCAATAAACCTACAACATTTCGGGCTGCGGATCCTTCTCTCAATATTATAAACATTCCAAGACGTAGCCTCTCTATGGCTTCTTCTGCTGTGCTACATTCATGCTCAGTCCTTACTCCCGGCAGTATGTATGCATTAAGCTCCTTATCTCTGATTCCTGGAGCATGGCCGTCCATCATCTTATGAGCATTTTTGGCTAGTACAATCTTATTTATTATATTCTTTTCACAGGTAATTATACTTGGAAAATCCATTAGCTCTCCTAAACCGAGTACCCTTTGATGATTGATAAGCTCAAGCAGGTCTTCTGCCTTTAGCACGCTTCCCGAGTTTTCAAATGGGGTTGCTGGTACACAGGAGGGAAGCATAATAAATATGTCAAGAGGCAGGTTCTCTGAGCCCTCTATAATGTACTTTATACCTGCTATTCCTTTTACATTGGCAATTTCATGGGGATCTGCAATAACTGTCATAGTTCCTCTTGGAATAACAGCTCTAGCGAACTCCGCAGGAGTAACCATAGAGGATTCTATGTGAACATGCCCGTCAATAAAGCCGGGGCATATGTATTTACCATCCATATCAAGCTCTACGGCACCACTATACTCGCCTATTCCGGCAATATAGCCATCATGTATTGCAACATCAGCCTTATATATTTCTTCTGTAAATACGTTAACCACTTTAATGTTTTTGAATACAAGCTGTGCCTTAACTCTGCCCATTGCCACATCTATCATAGACATTATAATATCTCTCATGTAAACACCCCCACTATCTCCGTATTGATATATTATATAGATTTTAACCCTCTAAAATAATTTTTTCAACCTTATTTTAGTATTTCACTCCAGTTATTAACCATACAAAAAGCCAGTTGACTTAATAAATTTTTTAAATCAACTGGCTTAATTAATTCTATTATGTTAATGGTTTCATAGTTGGGAATAGTATAACATCTCTTATAGAGTATGAATCCGTTAGTAACATTATGAGACGGTCAATACCTATGCCCATTCCTCCTGTTGGAGGCATTCCTACTTCTAAAGCGTTCATGAAGTCCTCATCTAATGCATAGGCTTCATCGTCACCCAATTCTCTTTCCTTGGCTTGTTGGTCAAAACGTTCACGTTGATCGATTGGGTCGTTTAATTCAGAGTATGCGTTACCAAGTTCTCTGCCATAGGCAAAGGCTTCAAATCTTTCTGTCATCGTTGGATCATCGTTCTTCTTCTTTGTAAGTGGAGAAATTTCCACTGGATAATCCATTAAAAAGGTTGGCTGAATTAAATGCTCTTCTGCAAATTTCTCAAAAGCGGCATTTAATATGTCACCTTTTGAACAGTCCTTAAGCTTTTTCTTCAACTCATCTTCTATATGTAGTTTTTTTGCAAGCTCTCTAGCTTCTTCATTTGTCTTAACTTGGCTGAAATCTACTCCACCGTATTCCTTAACTGCATCATTCATTGTAAGTCTTCTCCATGGAGCCTTGAATTCAATTTCTGTACCTTGATAGTTTATTTTTGTTGTACCATGCACTTCCATACATATGTATTCACAAAGGCTCTCAAGAAGCTCCATCATACCATGATAGTCTGTATAAGCTTGATAAAGCTCTATCATTGTAAATTCAGGATTATGTCTGATATCTATACCTTCATTTCTGAAGTTCTTACCCATATCATAAACTCTTTCAAAACCACCGACAATAAGTCTCTTAAGTGGAAGCTCAGTAGCAATTCTTAAGAATAAGTCAATATCTAAAGCATTGCTGCGTGTCTCGAAAGGTCTTGCAGCAGCACCACTGGCTATAGTTGCTAGCATAGGTGTTTCAACCTCCAAGAAGCCTCTATCATCCAAGAATCTTCTGATTGCTTTTATAATTTTAGTTCTCTTAATGAAGGTTTCCTTGACATCAGGATTAACTATAAGGTCTAGATATCTCTGTCTGTACCTTAATTCAGTATCCTTCAGACCGTGCCACTTCTCAGGTAATGGCTGAAGTGCCTTAGTAAGAAGCGTGATTTCCTTAACATGTATGGATATTTCGCCTCTTTTTGTTCTAAATGCAAAGCCTTTAATACCTACTATATCTCCTAAATCAAAAGCTTTGAAAAGTTCATACTCCGCTTCTCCTATTTCATCGGCCTTAATATAAATTTGTATTTGACCATTTCTATCTTGTATATGACAGAAGGATGCTTTGCCCATGTCCCTAAAGGACATTATTCTTCCCGCAATAGAAACATCCTTACCCTCTAGCTCTTCAAAGTTATTTAATATTTCATCAGAATGATGTATTACTTCATATTTTAAAATCTCGAAAGGATTTCTTCCGATACTTTTTAAGTTCTCCAGCTTTTCCCTTCTAATCCTTTGCTGTTCACTAAGATTTAATTCTTCATTTGACATACGACTTCCCCCTACTTACTTATCTGTAGTATTTCATATTTAATAATTCCATCAGGAACTACAATTACAACAGTCTCCCCTACTGCTTTACCTACTAATGCCTTCCCAACAGGAGATTCATTAGATATCTTTAAATTAATTGGATCTGCTTCTGCTGAGCCTACAATTGTATATAAAACTTCATCTCCAAACTCGATATCCTTTAACATAACTTTAGAACCAACACTAACCATATCAGTTAGTATATCCTCATCATCGATTACCTTAGCTGTTCTCAAAATGTTTTCTATTTGCATGATTCGTCCCTCTACAAAAGCCTGTTCTTTTTTGGCTTCATCATATTCAGCGTTTTCTGATATATCACCAAATGCCAAGGCTTGCTTTATCCTATCTGCTACATCAGTTCTTTTATTCTTAAGTGAGTTTAATTCATCTTCTAGCTTTGCTAACCCTTCTATTGTTAAAATGTTTTGCTTATTCAATGTTGCACGCCTCCTACTTGTTTTGATTTTCATATTTATTGCTTAAATTATTATATTGTAGAAACCCCTTTGGCACCTTAAAATTCTATTATACTAAAATCTCATCACGAATTTTTTAGCTGCTATCCACAATAAGTATCAATAATTTAAGATCTTACGTAATTGTTATTGATAATATATGTTCAATAGTCATTTTTATTCGGGGATATATTTCCACTCTATAACACGTCAAAGTGTTGATATAGCTTAAACAAACAAGCACCTACACCTTTGTGCAGGAGCTACCTTTGTTTAACTTATTTGTTAATTATAAAATAGTGTAATGTTAATGTCAATAGTGTATAAATATATGCATTCTACCACGGTTAAGTTAACCCCTATTATTTATAATAAATATAGGGCAGATTTTTGACAAAATCTATTATGTCCAGGTTAATATTAAAATATCTAATTATGGACAAAATTTCATCATTAAAATTTATCAATACTTTAAAGGCTGTGTCTTTATATAAATCTTTATGCCAAAGCATAATATCATCTATGCTCTCAATGTCTTTATGGCTGCTCTTCCCTAATATAATTTTACCTTGCAGCAGTTCTCTGTAAGCATACAAATCAACCTTATCATCTATAGATAGAATGTCTGAGGTATATATTATCTTTTTAATATCCTTTGTAAATATGATAGATACTCCCTTTTTCTCCATTAAATCATTGTGTAGCTTCCACTTAAGTTTTTCAGTTATGTATGGACTCTCATAAAACATTATATTTTCTGCCTCTTCAGATAATAAGTCGATTTTGTGACTATTTAACTCACCCATGATAAAGCCTACATTGCCTTTTAATAGATTTTCTCCACAGTCTTGGCTTTTCTTCAAAAGCACTGCAAGTTGCTTAATAGCCTTTATCTCCGGTAACAGGTCGGAATAATGAATCTCATTCTTATGCTTAGACACATTACTAAGTGCCTTAGTTTCAAACCTTTCAACCAGAAATTTGATTTTATTTTTGTCTACCAACTCCTTTATTAATCTATATCTTTTCTTGTCAAGCTTATCCGAGTCTATAGGACAATGTAAAATAAATATAGTGTGTTCCTCTTCACCAACAGTTATTGCAATTTTTTCTTCCACCTTTGGTGTTGAAAAAGCTGAAAGTAGCTGCGGCAGCCTGCTGTCCCGATATACTATTACTCCTGCATTTCCCAATGACTGCATATTAAAACAACTCCATACAATTTACTTAAGACATGTTGTCTTAATAATAAATATTATACGAAGTTGCTCAATATTACATATTATACGTTGTTTATATAACAAATATTATTTGCATACAGCTTTCTCTTCTTTTTGCTCCTGCTGTAAATACTCAACCCTTGGTTTAAAGTTTATCTTTTCTAGTAAGGACAAATAATCGTCACCCGTTATCTCTTCAACCGGTTTTCCTATTATGGCTACTAAAAGTGCCTCTATAACATTTGTACCAAAAGATCTGCCTTCCAAATTTGGAGTAGATGTGACCAAAAGTCTTATACCACAGTCCTTAAGCCAATTAATATCCTCTTTTGTCACGGTATTGGTAACTACTATCTTACCCTGCATTCTCTCCGGCATGTATTGCCTTATGTAAAGGAAATCCCCTGCTATTATATCACTTTCTTCAAAAAATCTATCTATCTTACCTGCTTTTCTTGTCCCACTGTTCTGATCTTTACCTGTAGGGTAAAGCATTTCAAAAGGAAGTCTGCATATTACAGGAGCTACAACACTAGCAAGTCGATCTAGTACCCTCATGGATTTTATAGGGATGTTTATACCCACAGAAACCATCAAATCACCTAAGGTAAGCTCACAGCCAACCTCTTCAAAGCCTTCAGCTAATGCATATCTATCAATAGCAGGTAGTATAAAGGCTTTCTTGCCCTTCAAACTTTCTATGTTTTCGTCTATATAATGAGGTACTTGCTTTTCTAAGGATATCTTGAGACCTGAACCATCAACCATAGGAGTCTTCTGAGCAGCAGCTCTTATAGGAAATGCATCCTTTATCTTGTATCTCCTTTTCCCTGCATTTAAATAAATATCTATCCCGCCCATACCAAAAGCATCTACCTTACCGTCCAGCTCTTTCACTAGTTCAACTGCCTTATTTATATCACCATCAGTCCCTATTCTCTCAATTATAAAGGTTTCACCTAGTATCTCTACCTGCGTCCTGTGATTTCTTTTAGAAGATCCTATACTTACACTTACAATATGTTTCATATTATTTCCCCTTTAATATCTTTAATATTTCAATTAATATGTCAATATTTATGAGTACATCTTCCTTCAATGGTGATTTCCCTATATCTATTTCTATTATTTGGTTATCCACCATGTCTTTAATTATTTTGTTTCTATAGTCTGAAGCCATAACTATGATAGTGTCATAGCTTCTAAACTTATTTATTAACTCCAGCAAATAGTTTATAAGCGACTTTCCTGTAAAGTCGTTGGCAAACACATTTCTTTCATCTTCTGACATAAGCAGATAATAGTCAACTCCATATTCCTTAAGCACCTTTTCTACTTCCTGCTTATTTTTGATAGGAAATCCTATTGCTGCTATGCTATGACCTTTTCTTATTTCTCCTAGACCCTCAAGTCTCGATATAAAGGTTCTCTCAATGTTCATCTTTTCACCAGTATCCGCTTGAGAAAAGCCCAAACTTCGCAGTCTGATTATCTCGTCTATACTGTCTTCAATCTTTTTTCTGCTTATAACCTTATCGCCTATTCTAATCAAATCCATAAGGCACCTCTATAATAATATTTATGCAAACCTTGTGCACAATATTGTATTCAATTACATTTTACATCTAAATCCATAAGCATACAACCTTATATATAAACTTTTTCAATGCATTTTAAAAAGACTTGCTTCGTAGATACAAAGTAAGTCCTTTTGGAGTTGCTGTTCTATTTAAGCTCTATTAAGTTTGTTAAATAATTATACAATAGCGATTGCACCTCAGAGGCTTTATTCAGCTTAAAAACCTCACTCTTAACATTAGAGGAACCAGGCATACCTTTTAGATACCATGCTAGATGCTTTCGCATTTCCTTTACTCCTATGTCTTCACCTTTTAGTTGAATGATCGTTTCCAAGTGCAACAAAGCCATCTCTATCTTTTCTTGATAGGTAGGCTCCAGCAAAAGCTTTCCGCTTCTTAAATACTCCACAGTCCTTTTAAAAATCCATGGATTACCCTCTGCTCCTCTTCCTATCATCACTGCATCACAGCCTGTTTGCATAAGCATTGCTTTTGCGTCCTCAGGGGATGATATATCTCCATTGCCTATAACAGGAATCTTAACCGCATGTTTTACTTCTCTAATTATGTCCCAGTCAGCTAATCCTGAGTAAAACTGCTCTCTAGTTCTTCCATGTACAGTTATTGCTTGAGCTCCATTCTGTTCAGCGATACTTGCTATTTGCACAGCATTTATATTGTTAGCATCCCAACCTTTGCGTATCTTCACAGTTACAGGTACTGATACCGCATCAGATACCTTGCGTATTATTTCTGCCACTAGCTCGGGCTTTTGCATCAATGCACTGCCATCACCATTTTTAATTATCTTTGGTGTGGGACAACCCATGTTTATGTCGATGATGTCAGCTCCTGCTTGCTGTATCTCTACAGCTATTTCAGCCATTATATCCGGATCACTCCCAAAAATCTGAATGGCTGCTGGCTGCTCTTCTGGAGCTAAAACTAGCAATTCTCTTGTATTCTCACTTTTATAGTACATTCCTTTTGCACTTACCATTTCCGTATATGTAAGTCCGCACTCATACTGCCTGCAAATGGTTCTATAGGGCATATCTGTTACTCCCGCCATAGGTGCTAGGAAAACATTGTTCGAGAATTTTACTTTACCTATTTGCATTACATCAACCTCTGTTTGGAGATTATTTGTTTCTATCATATATTATTCTTAAACCTTCCAACGTAAGCAATCCGTTTACTACATCTATAGTTTCTGACTCAGAAGCAATAAGCTTAGATAAGCCACCTGTGGCAATTACCTTTGCGTTATCTGCTCCCAGTTCCTTTTTCATTCTTCTAACGATATAGTCAACCTGTCCGATATATCCATATATAACACCTGATTGAATACTTGCAATAGTGTTCTTGCATATTACACTTTCAGGCTTGATAAGCTCAACTCTAGGCAGCTTTGCCGTTTTTTCATAAAGTGCATCCATAGAAATTCTTATACCCGGTGAAATAGCTCCACCAAGATATTCCCCAGATTTAGAGATTGCACAATAGGTTGTTGCAGTTCCAAAATCTACTATTATAAGAGGTCCACCATAGATTTCAAAGCCTGCCACTGCGTTTACTATCCTATCAGCACCTACCTCTTTTGGATTATCAATTTTAATGTTCATGCCTGTTTTTATACCTGGTCCGACAATAAGCGGTTCTCTTTTAAAATATTTTCTAGTCATATGCTCCAAGGTATACATTAGTGGTGGAACAACTGATGATATTATCAGTGCTTCCATGTCATCAAAGCTATAGTTATGGTGCACAAAAAGCTGTTTTATTAACATACCGTACTCATCTGATGTCTTTGATGTATCTGTGGATATTCTCCAGAAATCTAACAGCTTCTCGTCTCTATAGAGTCCAAGAACTGTATTGGTATTACCAACATCAATTACTAAAATCATTTTACTCATCCTCCCGATTAAGTTTATATATATCCTTCTAATCCTCTTACAGATACCTCTCCTGATATAATCTCCTTAATAGTCCCATCCTCAAGCTGTATTAGCAGCTGTCCCTCGTCTGAAATATCCAGAACCTTACCTTTAAACTGTGCTTTGCTACTTATTACACTTACCGCTCTCCCTATAACAGCCGATTTCTCTCTGTATTCAGAGATAAATTGACTTATGCTGCCTGTCTTAAGAAATGCTTTATAATAAGTCTCAAAATAATTTAGTATGTCTTTTACTAAGCTCTTCCGTGAAACATTAATACCTTTTTCTATTTTAATAGAGGTTGCAATGGAACGCAGTTCCTCAGGGAACTCTGCTTTATCAAGGTTTACATTTATTCCTATACCGATTATCAAATAATTTATCTCATCTAACTCTGCACTCATTTCTGTTAAAATGCCACATAGCTTCTTACCATTATATACTATATCATTTGGCCATTTAATTTTGGCATCTAAACCACAAGTCTGCATAATAGCACTGTTTACGGCACAGGCTGTCAAAAGTGTCACTTTAGCAGCTTGAGAAGGGCTAATATTGGGTTTTAGCATTATAGTCATCCAAATACCCTTGTCCTTTGGCGATGTCCACGTACGTCCTAATCTTCCCTTGCCTTTAAGCTGTTCATCAGCAAGTATAACAGTGCCATCACAAAAACCTTGTTCAGCTATTCTTTTTGCATATAGATTTGTTGAGTCCACCTTTTCCAGAAAAACAATTTTACAACCTACAAACTCAGTATTTAGTCCTTCCTTTATCTCGTAAGGCAATAAGCTATCAGGACTTTTTAGCAATTTATAACCCTTCTTCGTTTGAGAGTCTATAACATAACCCATAGCCTTTAGCTGATTTATATATTTCCAAACAGCGGTTCTAGAAACTTGAAGCTTGATGCTCAATTCCTCGCCTGATAAGTAGTCCTCTGTATGATTTTTGAGTTCTCTTAGTATTTCGTCTCTCATGGTATTATCCCCTTAATTTAGTAACTAAACAAAGTTATTTGGACTACAATTATATATTAATATATTTTATAAGAATTTCAAAGTCTTAGTTTAATCAAGCGTATGAAAATAGCAGATGCTCTTGCATCTGCTATACTAGTTATAAATTATTTTCCAAGCATGGATAAAAGTACACCTGCTGCAACAGCAGATCCAATAACACCGGCTACGTTTGGTCCCATAGCATGCATCAACAGATAGTTGCTTGGATTTGCTTCCTGCCCGACCTTCTGTGATACCCTTGCTGCCATAGGCACAGCAGAAACACCAGCTGAACCTATAAGTGGATTTACTTTACCACCGCTTAGTTTATACATTAACTTACCAAACAGTACGCCTGAAGCTGTACCCATTGCGAAAGCAATGAGGCCTAGTAATATTATTGCAAGTGTTTTTATTTGTAGGAACAATTCTCCATTTGCAGTTGCTCCTACTGCAGTTCCTAAGAAAATTACAATAATATTAGTAAGTTCATTTTGAGCAGTCTTAGAAAGCCTGTTCATTACACTCTGTAGATCTACTGCTTCTCTTATAAGATTTCCAAACATCAACATACCAACTAAAATAGCAGCTGATGGAAGTACCAAGGAAACAACCAAAGTTACAAGAATTGGAAACACGATTTTCTCTATCTTAGAAACAGGACGAAGCTGCTCCATCACTACTTCTCTTTCCTTTTTAGTTGTTAAAGCTTTCATTATAGGCGGCTGTATCAAAGGCACCAAAGCCATATATGAATATGCCGCTACTGCAATAGGTCCAATTAAATGTGGTGCTAACTTAGTTGTCAAGAATATCGCTGTGGGTCCGTCTGCTCCACCTATAATCCCTATAGAAGCTGCCTCCTTTAGAGTAAAGGATATACCCGGAAGCTTATCTAAAAGCAGTGCTCCGATAAATGTAGTAAATATGCCTATCTGAGCTGCAGCCCCTAGCAATATGCTTCTTGGATTTGCAATCAATGGTCCGAAATCAGTCATAGCACCTACGCCAAAAAATATTAGTGGAGGATAAATCCCAAGCTTTACTCCTTGATATAGCCAGTGCAGAAGTCCACCCGGCTCTGTCATTTTGTATACTCCATCAACCATAGCATATGTAGGCTCATTCATAAGTCCTGCTCCAGGTAAGTTAGCCAAAAGCATACCAAATGCAATAGGTATCAACAATAGTGGTTCAAAACCCTTTCTAAGTGCTAGATATAATAATATACAGGATACAATCAGCATTACTATCTGCTGCCACGTTATTATAGCAAAGCCTGTATTTTGATACAGCTTTACAAATTCTTCATATATAAATGACATGATTATCCCCCTTAAGTGCTTATTAGCCTAGAACAACCAATACTTGCCCTGTATTTACAGAATCTCCTTGGTTAACAGCTACTGAAGTTACAGTTGCATCTATACCTGACATTATTTCATTTTCCATTTTCATTGCTTCAAGTATGCAAAGAATTTGACCCTTTTTAACTGTGTCTCCAGCCTTCACATTTATGCTTAGTATTGTTCCAGGCATTGGAGCTACTACAGTATTAGCACCTGCAGGGATTGAAACAGGAGCTGCTTTTGGTGCCGGAGCTGGCGTTGCTTTTGGTGCTGAGACTGCCTTTGGAGCAGCTGAAGCTACAACTGGAGCTCCAGCTGCTCCGTCTCTTACCTCTTCAACCTCAACCTCATAGGACTTACCGTTTACATTTATTTTAAACTTTCTCATAGTTAATCCTCCTTAAAATCTATTTAGCATTTGCTCATTTCTACCTGTTTGTCCCCATATAGGCGTACTGTCACCAATTCTGGTAATCCTTCTAATTACCAGGTTGCTTTGAATGCCCATGGAAGCATTGATTGCAGCCATAATAACTGCAATAAGCTCATCATCTACGAAGTCTGCTTGTTCTGCTGTCATGTTGTCTATAGCAGGAGTGAAGCCCTTTTGAATTATATCTTGGCCATTTTCTTGTTTTTTATTTCTGCCGAATAATAATTTCATCATCGCTAAAATCCCCCAAAGTGCTATTAGTACTAGGAACACTATTGTTATTCCAAATAGAGTAACTAGTAATCCATAAAGTAAAGAGTCCATATAATCACCTCATCCTAAACTGGTAAATTGCCATGTTTCTTAGATGGTCTAGTTTCTCTCTTGCTGGCTAACATTTCAAATGCACTAATAAGTCTTTGTCTTGTTGTAGCAGGCTCGATTACATCATCTACATAGCCTCGACTTGCCGCTATGTATGGTGTTGCAAATCTATCCTTATAGTCTTGTATTTTTTCTGCACGAGCTTGTGCTGGGTTTTCTGCGTTTTCGATGTCTCTCTTGAATATTATGTTAGCTGCTCCTTCAGGTCCCATTACAGCAATTTCAGCTTGTGGCCAAGCAAATACCATGTCTGCTCCTAAGTCCTTGCTGCACATTGCAAGATATGCTCCGCCATATGCTTTTCTTGTTATTACGTTTACTATTGGCACAGTAGCTTCAGAATATGCATAAAGCATCTTTGCCCCATGCCTTATAATACCGCCATATTCTTGAGTAGTTCCAGGTAAGAAGCCTGGTACGTCAATCAAGTTTAGTATTGGAATATTAAAAGCATCGCAGGTTCTTATAAATCTACCCGCTTTGTCAGAAGCGTTAATATCCAAGCAGCCAGCTAGTACCTTTGGCTGGTTTGCAATTACACCAATGCTTGCTCCATTTAATCTTAAGAATCCTGTTATTATATTTTGAGCATAATATGGTTGTACTTCAAAGAAGTCTCCATTATCTGCTACTGTTCTTATAATATCCTTCATGTCATAAGCCTTGTTTGAGTTATCAGGAAGTATTGTATTTAATGCTTCGTCAATTCTATTTAAATCATCCTGAGTTTCAAACACAGGTGCTGTTTCCATGTTGTTCGATGGTAGGAAGCTTAAAAGTCTCTTAATATCACCTATGCAAGCCTGTTCGTTATCACTTAAGAAATGAGCAACCCCACTAGTTCTATTATGAGTCATGCCACCGCCAAGCTCTTCAGCAGTAACTTCTTCTCCAGTAACAGCTTTTATAACCTGAGGTCCTGTTATAAACATCTGACTTGTTTTATCTACCATGAATATGAAATCAGTAAGAGCTGGTGAATACACCGCACCACCTGCACATGGTCCCATAATAACAGATACCTGAGGTATTACACCAGATGCCATTGTATTTCTATAGAATATTTGACCATATCCTGATAAAGCATCAACGCCTTCTTGTATTCTTGCTCCACCCGAGTCATTGATTCCAATTACCGGTGCACCCATTTTCATTGCAAGGTCTAGCACCTTACAGATTTTCTTTGCATGCATTTCACCTAGTGAGCCGCCGGACACAGTAAAGTCCTGAGCATATATGTATACTAATCTGCCATCGACAGTACCGTAGCCTGTAATAACACCTTCAGCGGGAGTTACTTCCTTCTCCATGCCAAATTCTGTGCATCTATGCTTAATAAATGCATCAATCTCTACAAAGCTACCTGCATCCATCAACTGGTTGATTCTTTCTCTCGCTGTCATCTTACCAGACTTGTGTTGCTTTTCTATTCTTTTTTCACCGCCACCGGCATAAATGGTTTCAAGTCTGGAGTGCAAATCATTGACTTTATCAATTGACATAAGCTTAATCCTCCTTATTTTCTTTCGCAGAGTTCTATCAAAACACCATTGGTGCTCTTTGGATGCAAAAATGCTATTCTTGCTCCGCCTGCACCATATCTTGGTTTCTCATCTATCAATTTTATTCCTTTTGCTCTCATATCATCTAATGCTGCTTCTATGTCGTCTACTTTAAACGCGATATGCTGTACGCCTTGCCCCTTTTTTTCTATAAACTTTGCTATAGCACTGTCTGGTGATGTAGCTTCTAAAAGTTCTACCTCTGTATCTCCAATAGGTAAAAAAGCAACCTTGACCTTCTGCTCATCAACTACTTCTGTACCATTTAATTTTAGCCCTAGAACTTCTTCATAAAACTTTATGGATTCCTCTAAGCTACTTACTGCTATACCTATATGGTCAACCTTATTAACCACAATCTTGCCTCCTATCACACTTTTAGGGACATCTTCGAAAATGTTTATCGAAAACTCCCCCATTATATTTAATTTTACATTTCATTACTAGATTTGTCTATATAACATTATTCATTTTCATTAATTTCTGATACACTTTGAAAAATCTCAATGGCGGCACTGTATGGATCCAGCTTCTTACCGTACACACTTTCCACCATATTTTGTATTATATTTGTCTTGTCATTGTTCTTTTGGATTGATGTGATAATATATTGATTTATCAAACTGATTATCTCAGTCTTTATGCTATTTTTCTTGCGTGTTTCATAGTTCTTATCTCTGCTTAAATATTCCCAATGCTTTTCCATGGCTTCAATCAGCTTATCAATATTTTGGTTATCTCTTGCTATTATATTGACAACACTGGGGCGATAATCTGAGCTTTTATTAAAATCAAGCATTACTTCAATTTCTGTAGCTGTTCTTTCAGCACCTTCTCGATCTGATTTGTTAACTGCAAATACATCACCGATTTCCATTATTCCAGCCTTTATAGCTTGTATGTCATCTCCTAGTCCTGGTACCATAACCATTACAACTGTATCTGCAAGCTTTACTATATCAACCTCTGATTGACCTACTCCAACAGTTTCAATGAATATATAGTCCATACCAAATATATCTAAGATTCTGACTGCATCATGAGCTGCTTTTGATAGACCACCTAATGCACCTCTTGTGCCCATGCTGCGTATAAAAACGCCTGGGTCTGTACTAATATCCGTCATTCTTACCCTATCACCTAGGATTGCACCTCCTGTAAAAGGGCTGGTAGGATCTACAGCGATTATACCAACCTTTTTACTTTGTAAGCGAAGTAATTTTGCAAGCTTATTCGTTACAGTGCTTTTACCTGCACCGGGAGGTCCTGTGATGCCTATTATTCTAGCTTTACCTGTAAGATGATAACACTGCCTTATTATCTCAACAGCCTGTTTATCACCATTTTCTGCCATGGTAATAAGTCTAGCGGCAGCTCTTTTATCTCCATTTAGTAAGCCTGCCTTTATATCCATTTTATCACCTTTTATTTTCTTTTAATATTTTGTCTAATAAAATCAATTGTTAAGGTTGTAGGCGTACCTGGAGTGAATATAGCTGCTATTCCTCCCTCTAAAAGACCCGGAATGTCCTCCTCCGGTATAACTCCTCCACCTACAATAAGTACATCATCTACTCCTCTTTCCTTTAGCATGTTAACTACTTTTGGAAAAAGGTGGTTATGAGCTCCTGAAAGCAGGCTCATTGCAAGACAATCTGCATCCTCTTGAATAACTGCCTCAACTATTTGCTCTGGTGTTTGTCTTAAACCTGTATAAATAACTTCCATTCCTGCATCTCTTAAAGCTCTTGCAACAACCTTTGCTCCTCTATCATGACCGTCAAGTCCTGGCTTTGCAACAACAACTCTGATAGGTCTATCCAATTTTATTACCTCCCTGATTTATAAATTTTCAAGCTTATAGGTATATAGTGGAAAACTGTGGTCAGCATCCACTAATTAATTTTAAAGTATAACCGATTGTTGATACTCCCCAAATACATTTCTTAGCACCTGACAGATTTCTCCTAGTGTAGCATAATTTCTTACTGCTTCTATTATGAAAGGCATTAGGTTCTCATCAGTTTGTGAAGCCTTATTCAATGCTTCAAGAGACTGATTAACCTTGTTGTTATCTCTTTCTGCTCTAAGTGCTTCAAGCTTCTTTCTTTGAAGCTCTCCAACTGCTGGGTCAACCCTAAGTAAGCCTTTTGGAGCTGATTCCTTGATTTGGAATTTATTCATGCCTACTACTATTCTATCGCCTGCTTCAATCTCCATTTGATACTTGTATGCACTTTCTTGGATTTCCTTTTGTATATATCCTCTTTCTATAGCTTTTGCAGCTCCACCCATATCATCAATTTTCTTTATATATTCCATTGCTTTTGCTTCAATGTCATTTGTCATTGCTTCAATATAGTATGAGCCTGCTAATGGATCAACTGTCTCAGTTACTCCACTTTCATAAGCAACAACCTGTTGAGTTCTAAGTGCTATTCTTACTGAATCCTCTGTTGGAAGTGCCAATGCTTCATCCTTGGAGTTCGTATGTAAGGATTGAGTACCACCTAGTACAGCCGCTAAAGTCTGTATTGTTACTCTTATAATATTGTTGTCTGGCTGTTGAGCAGTAAGAGTAGAACCAGCTGTTTGAGTATGGAATCTTAACATCATGGACTTTGGATCTTTTGCATTGAATCTTTCCTTCATCAACTTTGCCCATAGTCTTCTTGCCGCTCTATACTTTGAAACCTCTTCCAGCAAATCATTATGTGCATTGAAGAAGAAGGATAGTCTTGGTGCAAATTCATCAACGTCAAGACCTGCTTTTATAGCAGCATCAACGTATGCAATACCATCCGCTAGTGTAAATGCAACCTCTTGTGCAGCTGTAGATCCAGCTTCTCTGATATGATATCCGCTTATTGATATTGTGTTCCACTTCGGAACGTGCTTTGAACAGTATTCAAAAATATTTGTGATTAGTCTCATTGATGGATCTACGGGAAATATGTATGTACCTCTAGCTATATATTCCTTCAGTATATCATTTTGAATTGTACCTGATAATTGTTCTGGTGCAATTCCTTGTTTTTCTGCTACTGCAATATACATTGCGAGTAATACTGAAGCTGGTGCATTTATTGTCATAGATGTAGTTATTTTATCTAGAGGAATACCGTCAAATAGTGTTTCCATATCTTTAAGTGAGTCTATAGCAACCCCTACTTTACCTACCTCACCCTCCGAAAGTGCATGATCTGAATCTAAACCTATTTGAGTCGGCAGGTCAAAAGCAACACTCAACCCTGTTTGTCCTTGTCCTAGAAGAAACTTATATCTTTTATTAGATTCTTCAGCAGTAGCAAAACCTGCATACTGTCTCATGGTCCAGAATCTACCTCTATACATAGTAGGTTGTACACCTCTAGTATATGGATATTGTGCAGGCTGCGACAAATCTGCTGCATAATCCATATTTTCAACATCAACAGGTGTATATAATCTCTTTATCTCCATTTCTGATGATGTCTTGAATACCAATTTTCTTTCAGGCTGTTTCTCAAGCTTTGATTTTACTCCGTTTTCCCATTTCTCTGCAGCTGCTTTTATTTCTGTAGTTTTTTGCTTATCAAACATATTTACCCTCCTTATAATTACAATATATTACACTTGTCCAGGCCTAAATCATTAAAATTAATGCAATTATAGTATTTAACATCTATAATGAATTTTAGCCTTCATTTCGTATTTACTCTTGCAAGTTTTCCGTCGTAACAATTAATATATTATCATATTTCTTCATATTATGGGTATATAATTCATTGTTTATTTTTTAACAATTGCTAATGGAAAGCTTCTCTTTCAATACAATATTATTATATCAAAAAACATAAAGAAGACCCACCGTCGGGTCTTCTTTGTCTATTATGCATTCGCGAATATTTCTTCAAATTCTTTTTCATCAAGCTTTTCTCTTTCAAGAAGGGCTTGTGCTACTGCATGTAGCTTACTTATGTTATCCTTTAGAAGTTGTTCCGCATGATTATATCCCTTGTCAATTAAAGCTCTTATTTCTTTATCTATGAGTGCTGCAACCTCTTCACTATAGTTTCGGCTACGTGCTAAGTCTCTTCCTATGAATACTTCATCATGATCTGTTCCAAAGGTAATTGGACCAAACTCATCACTCATTCCATACTCAGTAATCATTTTTCTTGCTATATTTGTAGATCTTTCTATATCACTTCTAGCACCTGTGCTTATGTCATTTAACACAAGCTTTTCAGCAACCCTACCGCCAAGCAGACTGACAATTTCTTGCTCAAGCTCTGATTTTGACATATAGAATTTGTCCTGTCTAGGAAGGGATATCGTGTATCCTCCAGCTCTACCTCTTGGTATGATTGATATTTGATGTACAGGGTCTGCATTAGGAAGCAATTTCTGAATAACTGCATGACCTGCTTCATGATAAGCAGTAAGCTTTTTGTCTTGATCGCTGACTACCTTACTCTTCTTTTCTGGTCCTGCTATAACTCTGATAACAGCTTCTTCTATATCCATAAGCTCAATTTTTCTCTTGTTCCTTCTTGCAGCAAGAAGTGCTGATTCATTCATTACATTTTCAAGATCAGCAGGTGTAAAGCCCTGTGTTGTCTTTGCCAGTACACTTAAGTCTACATCAACTGCAAGAGGTTTGTTTCTTGCATGAATTTTTATAATTTCTTCTCTAGCTTTTACATCAGGTATTCCAACCGTAATCTGTCTGTCAAAACGACCAGGTCTTAATAATGCTGGGTCTAGTATATCAGGTCTATTAGTAGCTGCAATAATAATTACACCTTCGTTCATGCTGAAACCATCCATCTCAACCAGTAATTGGTTTAGAGTTTGTTCTCTTTCATCATGACCACCGCCTAAACCGGCACCTCTTTGACGACCTACAGCATCTATCTCGTCTATAAATATAATACATGGTGCACTTTTCTTAGCCTGTTCAAATAAATCTCTAACTCTTGAAGCTCCAACTCCTACAAACATCTCTACAAAGTCCGATCCGCTTATAGAGAAGAACGGAACTCCCGCTTCTCCTGATACAGCCTTTGCCAAATATGTTTTACCCGTTCCCGGAGGTCCAACTAAAAGAACACCCTTTGGTATTCTAGCACCTAGCTCTATAAATCGCCTAGGTGACTTTAAGAATTCTACTATCTCCCCTAGTTCTTCCTTCTCTTCATCAGCACCTGCAACATCTTGAAAGGTAATCTGCTTTTTATCATCAGCATGAAGCTTTGCCTTACTTTTACCGAAGGACATTACTCTGTTTCCACCACCCTGCGTCTGCTGAGTAATTATGAAGAAAAATACTATAAAAAGTACAATGATTAATACAACCGGAATAATAGAAAGCCATGTAGAAGAAGCTGTTTTGGTATTGAAATTTACATTAAGCTTCCCCTCATTTATC
The DNA here is from genome assembly GCA_049684915.1 of Lutisporaceae bacterium. Classification (GTDB taxonomy): domain Bacteria; phylum Bacillota; class Clostridia; order Lutisporales; family Lutisporaceae; genus GWB2-37-7. The sequence continues at coordinate 24,519 of JBAVGO010000061.1, forward strand.
ATAGGCTCAACCGTATCAATAAGAGCCGATGTCAAAAAGCTAGTCTCAAATTTTTTATTTTCAACAGTTCTTCCTGTAATCGTCGCTACTCCAGTCATGTCCGAAATAGTTATTTCCTTAATTTTTCCATTTTCTATCATTGTTATCAAGTTTGTATAGGATATCCTATCCTTACTTGCTTCAATGGTCTGAAAAAATTGGATAAACATAAGTATAATAATAAAAATTAATGCATAAAATCCAATTCCTCGTATAAATTTTTTCAAACATAGCCCTCCTTTAACGCATGTTCCTTAGAGCTTCATTAACGTCATAAGTTATTAAAGCTACTGGATAAATCTACAATATATTTATTTTATCACAGGCAATTTTAAAACACAACTTAGAATTACCTAGTATTAAATTGAAAAACTCTGTTTTATCTCTACTTAAGAAAAATATTATGAATTCAATATAAAATGTTAAGTGCGATATATCTAGTATCTTTATTTTGTGTAAACTTCAGGCTTTAAAATACATACAAAAGGAAGATTTCTATAAATTTCTGAATAATCGAGTCCGTATCCTACAACAAATTCATCAGGTATCTGAAAACCAGAGAAATCAATATCTACCTGTGCCTTTCTTTTTTCGGGCTTATCTAATATAGTACATATCTTTACACTGTTTGCATTTCTTGACTTTAGATATTCTACTAGATAGCTTAAAGTAAGACCTGAGTCCACTATATCCTCTACAATTAAAACATCCTTATTCTGTATATCTTTCTCCAAATCCTTGATTATTCTCACTACACCAGAGGATTTTGTGGATGTTCCATAGCTTGATACTACCATAAAGTCCAAAGTCAATGGAAGGTCAATCTCTCTGACTAAATCAGATAAAAATATGACGCAGCCCTTTAATACTCCTATAACTACTAAATCCTTACCCTTATAGTGTTCAGTGATTTTTTTGCCAAGCTCCTTAGTTTTTTGCTTAATTTGTTCTTCTGTTATTAGTATTTCCTTTATATCATTCTGCATGTACATGAGTGCCCCTCCTTCTATAGGCTATGTAACCAGTTCAATTACTATAGCATATCACTATCACTTTTTTAGTCTGTGTGGTTATCTTATATTTTTCACTTATTAAGTCACCAATTATCCATACTATTTCATTTCCATCAGCCAAAAGAAAGATTTCATCTCGTTTTTCTCTAGGTGTTTTTCTATCTATAAAATAGTCCTTGAGCTTTTTACTGCCCATCATTCCTATTGGTGAAAACATGTCTCCCTGCTGTCTATTTCTTAAGACCAGCTCTTGCGTCACCTTAGCAGCATCTATATAAATAGTATTTGTATGTTTTTTCATCATAGACAATGGGATTTGATTTGTAAGCTTAATGCTTATTGCAACTCCAAGTTCATCAATTTTGTTGTCATAATCATATTTTAACTTATAATAGCACTTTTTATGTTTGTTCTCAATCTTTTTGGACAATATTAAATTTTCATATGAAATATATGCCTTAAGATTTTTAGGCAGTTCCAAGGCTGCACCTGTTCCCTTGTCCAAAAGCTCTATAATACCAAGGAAGTGCTTGTATTCATATCCATTCAATGTCTCTGCAAGCTGTTCCACAGCTTTTCTAAGCAATCTTTTTTGCATTGCTTCATGAAGCTCTGTTAAATTGTTAATTTTGATTAAAAGTCTTTGTTCTTCAATCTGTACGATACTATTCATAAGCTTATTAGTCTGTTGTTCCAGATAATCATTTTCTTCCTTAATTATTTGTGACAGCCTAACTATGCTTTCGTTAAGGTTTGGATTAAAGCTTTCTTTTAGATATGGTATTAATTCTAGTCTAATTTTATTCCTTGAATATATAGGCTGTAGATTTGTTTTGTCCACCCTTGGCTCTAAGTCATTCTGGCGACAGTATTCTTCTATACTTGTCCTATCAGTTTCAAGCAAAGGTCTTATAATTTCGTCCCTTAATACATCTATTCCTTTTAATCCTTCCAATCCAGTTCCTCTAAACAATCGCATCAGAATAGTTTCAACATTATCATTTAAATTTTGAGCTACTGCAATCTTATTTGCATTTATGTCTTCTTTTACATCTCTAAAAAGCTTGTAACGAATCTCCCGTCCCGCTTCTTCGGGAGATAAGCCATGCTGTTTTGCATATGCTGGTACATCAAAGCTAGCAATTTTATATGGAATCTCCCACTTCCTACAGATATCTTCAACAAATTCTGCATCAGCATCTGCTTCTGCTCCTCTAAACTGATGATTCAAATGAACAGCAAAAATTTCGATACCTATTTCATTCTTAATGGTATTTAGAACGTGAAGCAGACATAAGGAATCCGCACCTCCAGAGACACCTATTACCACCTTATCCTCTTTACTCAACAAATTGTATTTTAAAATAACAGCTTTTACATTGTCAATAAAATCCTTCATATAATCCTTCCAAATCTATATGTCTAATAAACTTTGTGCAACGTGTCCAAGATTCTCTACAGAGCTTGTATAGAATACATTCTATAATTACATATTAACATTGTCAATATTGCTATATAGAACACACAAATTAATAAACAACAAAACACATGAAATTTGTGCGTTATATAAACAGCGGAATATATAAAAAATACTTATATAATGCAAAAACGATTTTTGCTTGCTATCTGTATGCAAAAATCGTTGCAGTTATTATAAGACTCAATACTGAAATCAATATGTTCAATGCCACATTAAGTCCGTCTGGATGCTTTTTACAGCAATCAACTGCACAGCCTATCTCATTGTATAGTGTTTCACAGTCCTTTATTTTTCCCTCAATACAGCCCATTATTACTTCAAATACCTTTTTAGGCACTTTTCTTTTCCTTAGACTTTTAATTGCCATTTCTAGCTTTTCTTTATCAGGATCCAGACTCCTATTTAGAAGCATGGACATAAAAAGAATAGCTATTACAAAGATTTGATAAGATAGGTCAGCTATACGCCTGCCTTTACCCCAACACAATCTATCATACATCGGTGTGTATTCCTTCACAGTATTCCCAATCTCTACCAGGCTACCCAGATCAATCAGCTTTATCAGCTTATTCTTTTCATCTATCATTATGTTTTCATGCTTGAGATCCGTATATATGTAACCCGCTTCGTTAATTTGCCTAATAGCTTCGATAATAATACTAACAATGCCCAGCTTGGTCTCAAAATTCAAGTGTGAGTTTCTTATAACTGACTTTAAGTTATTGCCTTCTATATATTCCATTGTAAAATAATGATAGATTTTTCCCTGCTTTATAAAATCATCAAGATCAAATGCCTTAGGAATAAAATTTTTATGCTTTAACCTACAGAGAAAATTAAATTCCTTGGTAATACTTATCATGTCATCACTAAGCTTCAAGGCAAGCCGTCTTCCCTCTTTATCCTCTACCAGATATATTTCGCCGACGCCCCCTGCTCCTAGTCTTTTTAGAATTATATAGGACTTTCCTGTCCACATGCCTTTGATTTCATCATATTTATTACTATACATAGTACTTATCAATAACTTCGCCTTCCTGTGTTTCTACATATACAGAGCTATTATCAGATTCATTATCCTTGCTTTCTATTATCAGTTGACAAGCCCTTTCAATAGCCAATCCTGTAGGAGTGCCACCTCCAGCTTTAAGTAAGTCCAATCTATCCTTCAGGAATTTCTCCGAATCCGTAAAGCTGCAAATAATACTGGCATACTCATTGTTAAGACCAGGGTATTTTATAACTGCTATTTTGCTATGTCCTCGTCTTGACTTTAGATTTCGCAATAGCTCAGTCATGCTTTTTTTTGCTGTTTCCAGTTTGTTTTTCATGCTGCCGCTAGTATCTAGCACAACAGCACATCTTAAGTTAATACTGTCTCCAAAATTCTCAATAAAATCTACTATCTTAAATCGGGATTTAGGCTCAAGATTGTTGATATCCACTCCGACAATGGATTTAAGCTGTCTGCTTACTATTTGTTCTATAGTTCTTTGTGCAGTTTTTTGAGTCATTACCTGCACCGTCATACCTAGGTTTTCCAAGTGAGTGTACTCACATAGTCCTCCTCCTGCCTTTGCAATGCCTTCCAGTTCCTCAATGTCTCTTTCTTCATCATCGCTGTCTTGATTAATTATGCCTATAGTGCTGACTACTATGCCTGCCTTATTGGCTTGCCTTGCTGCCTCTATAGGGCTTATCCCAATATTTGACTTTCCATCAGTTATTAATATAATTTGTCTGATTTCACCTGCATTTTCATTTTCCCTATTCATAAAAAAGCCTCCCTACCTAGTTATTACATTAGTAATTATTGCCAGGCAGGAAGATTGTTATGCAAGGAATACTGTTACACGTTTTCCCATATCTTTGCTACCATTACAGTCATGTCATCGCAAGCTGTTCCACCATTTATTTCTATACAGGTGCTCAATATTTCGTCAGCTATTTTTTGTGGATTTCTGGTGTTTATATTATCTATAATATCAGCCATCCATCTTTCCTTATTGATTTCACTTTGATTAGAATCTAGTATTCCATCACTAACCATTATTATAAAGTCTCCATCATTTAGCTTCTTTTTTATAAATTCCATTTCAACATTTTTAAGTATTCCTACAGGTAAAGAACCTACCTTGATTACATCAACATGATCCTCATATTTTATGAAGGTCGAAACCGCTCCTACTTTTACAAATTCAACCTCTCCACTGTATTGATTTATTACCGTTAAATCTATTGTTGCATAGGTTTCCTCATCGGATTTCATTAGGAGTAACGAGTTTATTGTCTTTACCGCCAAATCCTTATCAAAGCCTGCATATAGAAATTTCTCTAGGAGCCTTATAGTAGTTCCGCTTTCTACAGAAGCCTTGTAGCCTGTCCCCATTCCATCACTTAATGCAAGCATAAATTTACTGTCCTTTAGCTCTATGAAGGAATAGTTATCCCCGGATATAGGACCACTCTTAGTCGCTTTGGCAACACCTGTTAATATTTGGAATTTTTCTGCTTCTTTAAGTTTTATGCAGCATTGACTATTGTTTGTCGTTAAGCAGTGTATATCTTTCTTCACAAATTTCTTTTTGGTTACATTATTTACTATAGGTATTATTTTTTTTATACAGTCTCGTCTCCCCCCACAGCTAGGAACCTTGATTTCTATCTGAATTCCACTGCCTACTTCTGCTGCCACTACATCCTGTACATAGATTCCTTGAGTATCCAAAGCCACTATTATAAGCTCCTCCAGATTGTGGTTGAAATTAACATCCATATCTATCTGAAGTGCAAGATCAGATACCACAGTAGAGACCTCTTTAAGCTGTTCACACACAACCATTCTGCTTTCATTTATTTTTTTCTTCCAGTTCAAGTTGTTTCTATATAGATCAAAATAATATCTTATACTGCTTATCATCTCTTCAGGCTTGACACACCTTTCTCTAAAAGTATTAGGAATACTTTCCAGTCTAATGCTACCTTCATTCTCAATCTGTGTTAGGAAGCTAAACAGATATTGATAGCTTTTATAAAAGTCTCTTTTCCAGCAGTTATTTATCATTCCACAGCTTGAACAGCATTTACTTACAACTTGGTCTAAAATCTCTGCTGCATCAATTTGAGAGTAAAACTCCTTTCCGCTCACGCTATCCTTCAAGGTTACAGCAAGTTCATCAAAAACTGATGCCACCTCAGAAAGCTTATCTGTAGTATATTGCTTAAATCTCTTGTTATAAGTCTTGTCCTTCATCAAATCAGAAGTAAATATCTTTTTATTAGTTAGTGCCTGTTTTACAAAGCTATTTGGAATCACCATAAACAATATGGAGGCAGCGAGAATTTCATAGAACTTTATCAAAACCTCAGTTGAGCCATTTATGTAGAAGGTCATAAGTGCATTGCCCAGTATAAAGGCTAACGCAACCCCAACTTTCCCTATGCCTTTAACAATACCTGCCAGAAGACCGCACAAGCCATACACTCCAATAGCTGCCGGAATTATGGAGCCTGATAGCGATTGTATGACACCAAGAATTATGCCCAGAGCAGCTCCCGTTCCTGCGCTTCCATGGAAGGAAAATAGTATAATAAGCAGTATCATGCTTATGTTTTTGATTGATAGCCCATAAATAGAAAAATCTGCACCTATGAAGCAAAATGCTAAAAGCACCGAAATAGATACAATTTCCTCGCTGGATATTGTCTTTCTAGCTTTTAGGTTTTTCAATACCGGAAAAGCACCGTCATAAACATATACTAATAAAGCAATCAGAAGAGATTCTATGATTATCATCAGCATGTCATATATATAATAATTTCTTATGTAATAAACAAAGTACCCTGCAATGAAATTTGCTATTGCTGCACAAACTGCTGCTACAGCCTTTTGATTTACCCTCCATCTAGAGGTCGCCAAATGAGCTACGATAAATATGATAGATGCAATAAAATACTTTAGTAGAATTTCTTTTTTCGCTATTGTAAATACACCCAGCAAAACTCCCGTAAGTGCAAAGCTAAGATTCATGCCCTGGAGACTGTATATCGCAAGATAGGCAAGTCCAAAGGGACTTAAATAATCTAAGACTACTGCTCTCCCTAATAAAAAGCCAATAAACCCAAAAACAAAATTAAGCTTTAATTGGTTATTTATTATGATGGCCTTAAGCTGCTTTAGCTTATCCACCCTAGTTAAAACTATTTCATTTACTATAGAGTGTTTTATTCGAGAGTAGGGAAACATTTCAGATCTATCTACCAATCAAACCACCACCTAAATGATATTCAAGCTCGTGTAAAAATATGACAATACCTAATGACATATAGAATTCTAACACAGCTTATTTAAAATATTTGTCAGGTTTGGTTTTTGAGAAAAAAAACTTTTAGACAAGTTGAATTATGATTTGACAATTAATTGTAAATAATATGAAGTATGACAGTTATTTGTTCATTTACAAATTTGTAACCATCAATTATACTAGAAACTTGTCGATTATTTAAAATGCATAATCATAACCACCCGTAAAACGGGTGGTTTGCTCTAGCCCTATAAGGGCACGTTACTGGCCGTGTCTTAAGACACGCTGAATTATCCGCCAACCGCACAGATT
>JBAVGO010000062.1:0-2883 GCA_049684915.1 Lutisporaceae bacterium
GTATAGACAACCAAGTAAAAATAAGGGGCTTTAGAATAGAACTAGGAGAAATAGAAAACGAACTATTAAAGCACCAAGACATAAAGGAAGCCATAGTAATAGCAAAGGAAGACAATAGTGGCAATAAGTATCTATGTGCATACATAGCAGGAGAAGCAGAGCTAGGTGGTAAAGAACTTAGAGAACATCTGTCAAAGAATTTGCCTGACTATATGATACCAGCATACTTTATACAGTTAGACAAGCTACCATTAACAGAGAATGGAAAAGTAGACAGAAAAGCACTACCAGAAGTTGATGGAAGCATAAATACAGATATAGAATATGAAGCACCGAGAAATGAAATAGAAGAAAAGCTTGCAGAGATATGGAGTGAAGTATTAGGAATAGAAAAGATCGGAATAAATGACAACTTCTTTGAGCTGGGAGGACACTCCTTAAAAGCTACAAATGTAATAGCCAAAATACATAAAGAATTAAATGTAGAGCTGCCCTTAAGAGAGATGTTTAAAACACCTACAATAAAGGGTCTAGCTAACTATGTAAAAAATACAAAGCAAAGTATATACAGCAAAATTGAACCTATAGAAGAAAAGGAATACTATCCACTATCTTCAGCACAAAAGAGAATGTATGTATTACAGCAGTTTGAAAAAGACAGTACAAGCTATAACATGCCAATGGTAATGACAATAGAAGGAGAGCTTGACAGGACTAAGCTTGAGGAAGTCTTTAATAGGCTAATACAAAGACATGAAACATTAAGAACCTTCTTTAAGGTGATTGAAGGAGAGCCTGTACAGCTAGTGCACAGGTCAGCAAGCTTTGAAATAGAGTACATAGAAGCAGACAAAGAAAAAGCTGGAGAGATAGCAGCAGTATTTGTAAAAGCCTTTGACTTAAGCAAAGCACCATTAATCAGAGTGGCACTTGCTAAAATCAAGGACAAAGAACATGTACTTATGATAGACATGCATCATATAATCTCTGACGGTACATCTATGGGAATTTTAACTAAGGAATTTATTGAGCTTTATGATGGCAAAGAACTGGCTGAGCTTAGAATACAATACAAAGACTTTGCGGAATGGCAAAATGAGCTGTTTAGCTCAGGAGAAATTAATAAACAAGAAGAATATTGGCTAAAGGCATTTGAAGGAGAAGTGCCTGTGCTTAACATGCCGACAGACTACCAAAGACCGAGCATACAAAGCTTTGAAGGGGACAGCAAAAGCCTTCAACTAAGTGAAGAGCTAACAGATAAGCTAAAACAAATAGCAAAAGAAACAGGAAGTACCATGTATATGGTACTGTTATCAGCCTGCAATATATTACTATCAAAATACAGTGGACAAGAGGATATAATAATTGGAAGTCCAATAGCAGGCAGACCACATGCTGATTTAGAAAACATAATAGGTATGTTTGTAAACACTTTGGCTATTAGAAATTATCCGGAAGGTAATAAGACCTTCAAGGAATTCCTGACAGAAGTAAAGGCAAGCTCGTTGCAAGCCTTTGAAAACCAAGATTATCAATTTGAAGAGCTAATAGACAATCTAAATATAAAAAGAGACTTAAGCAGGAATCCACTGTTTGACGTAATGTTTACTATGCAGAATATGGACTCCTGGGAGAGTCAAATTGAAGGATTAAAATTCAAGCCCTATGAAATTGATAATAAAATAGCAAAGTTTGATATAACTATTACAGCTATAGAAACAAACAAAACAATAGGAATAGATATAAACTACTGTACAAAGTTATTTAACAAACAAACAATAGAAAATATGAATAAACACTTAATAAATATACTAAACAGCATAGCTAACAATACAAACCTAAGACTATCAGAAGTTGAAATGCTATTAGAGGAAGAAAAGCAACAGCTACTTGTGGAGTTTAACAATACAAAAGCAGAATATCAAAAGGATAAAACAATACAACAGCTATTTGAAGAGCAAGCAGAAAAGACACCAAATAACATAGCAGTAGTGTATAAGAAAGATATGCTAACCTACAAAGTACTAAACGAAAAAGCAAATAAAATAGCAAGCTTAATAAGAAATAAGGGAATAAGACCAAATGAAATAGTTGGAATAATGGTAGAAGGCTCAACGGAGATGCTGGTAGGAATACTAGGAATACTAAAAGCAGGTGCAGCATATCTGCCAATTGATCCTAAATATCCTATAGACAGAATAGCTTACATGATAGAAGACAGCAAAACAAGAATTTTGCTAACTGACTTCCAGCCAAAAGATATACTTAGTGAGAATACTGAGCTAATACTACTAAAGGATGAAGAGCTATATAAGGGTGAAAGCACCGACTTAGAAATAATAAATACACCAAAGGATATAGCCTATGTTATATACACCTCGGGAAGTACAGGAAAGCCAAAGGGAGTAATGATAGAGCATAGCTCCTTGATTAACCTATGCAAATGGCACATTGATTATTATGAAGTAACAGAAAAAGACAACAGTACAAAATATGCAGGCTTTGGCTTTGATGCCTCAGTGTGGGAGATATTCCCTTACATAATAACAGGTGCGGCAATACACATAATAGACGAAGAAATAAAGCTAGACATAGAAAAACTAAATGAATATTACAATAAAAATGATATAACAATAAGCTTCCTGCCAACACAAATATGCGAACAATTTATGAAACAAGAAAATAAATCCCTAAGATGCCTTTTAGCAGGAGGAGACAAGCTAAGATACTTTGAAGAAAAGAGCTACAAAGTAGTAAACAACTATGGACCAACAGAAAACACAGTAGTAACTACAAGCTTTGTAGTAGACAAAGAATATGACAATATACCAATAGGAAAACCAATAGCGAATACACAAATATACATAATAGACAAAGAAA
>JBAVGO010000063.1:0-5375 GCA_049684915.1 Lutisporaceae bacterium
GAGTATACTTAGACTCAGCTGTTACTGCTCTTGTTACTGGTACAGCTTATGAATTAACTTACACAGCAGGAACAATAGCAGACTCACAAGCCCTTGTATATGATACAACAACTGGTGCTAACAAGGTTAAGTTTGGTGGCACAAGTGCAGCAAATGCAAAGGCTACAATAGTAGCAGTTCAAGGTATCAATACAACAACAGTAAAGGTGTTCTTAAGTGAAGCAATTGATACAGCTACATCAGCAGAAACAGTAGCTGCAACATATGCTGTATACGCTATAGGCACAACTACAGTTGCAGGAACTGTAACTACCGCAGTTTATAGTGCGGATGATAATTCAGTAACATTAACTTTAGGTGCAGCTCTTAATCCAGCAGTTATCTATGACTTAAGAGTTATAGGTTCAATGAAGGATATGAATCAACAAGCTATGGACATCACAGTATCATATAACTTCACAGTAGGACAATAGTATTAAGTAATAAGAAAGGGCAATCTAAGAAATTAGATTAGCCCTTTTTTTTTATGCTTATTTTTCTCAGACATGTTTATTTTCATAACGTACTTGAGGTATAATGATGAAAAAGGAGGGATATTTTGAAATATTCAAAATGGGTAGCGGTCACAGTTATTATTTCATTAATGTTTGTCAATATAGTGGCAGCTGATACATATACAAGCAAGCAATCACTTATAGAAACCGCCATAAAGAACTCTTCTGAATTGCTATTACAACGCAATTCACTGAATAGCCTCAAGGAAAACTTACATTCTTTAAATTATTATGTTGAACATCGACAAAACGAAGCCCTTTCATATCAACGCTACTATTACCTTATAAGGATGGAAAAACATACTCTTGAAGAAATGAAAGAAATTGAGCAGCTACAGTCTATAATATTTGTGCCTCTATCAGAAAATGAGAAAACAAGAGTCGTTATTGATACAAAAAATAATATTTATGAAACTGAATATGCAATATTTACTGCTCAAAATAATGAAAACTCTATTAAAAATAATATCTATATGAGTATAAATGAGTTATATAGCGAATTACTAAAAATTGATACAGCCATAAGTAACCAAAAACTATCCATTCAAAAACTTAATTTAAATTACCGCAATGCTAAACTGAAGTTATATCAGGGTAAAATCTCACAGAGCGATTATAAAAAAATTAGTCTTACCTTGAATATATCTAATGTAGGATTAGAGAAATTAAATAAGCAAAGGAAAGTTGTTGAACATAAGCTAAATAGATATTTAGGTTCGTCTCAAGCTATTAGTATCATTACTGATAGGACTTTGGAAGAGTCCTATAAAAAGCTTGACAGTTTACAATATTATTTAGATTATGCTATAGCACATAATATACAAATGCTAAATGCAACAAAATATTATAGCTTCACAGAGCAAAAATATCAAAGCTCAAAACAAATTGAGCATTTAATTGGCAGTCGTTTGACTGATGATAGCATGTTAAGCATGGAAAATGCAGGCTATGAGCTTGAGGAAATAAAGCTTGATACATATATTCAAGTAAATAATCTATACAATACGATACTTAATGACTTGAATCAAATAGAGAGAACAAATCAGCTCTATGAATATTATAAATATAAAAATAATGAAGGTCAAAACAAATATAAGCTAGGACAAATTTCAGAATATGAACTGTCTCAGAACAATTTGAATTATTATAATAGCATAGGAAACTACTATAATGCGAGAATAGATGCAGAGCTTACTTATCAGAAGCTTCTTAATATATGTGGATTTCTCCTTTACTAATATCAAACTAATTTGTCAACAGGAGGAGGGTAATAATGAAAAGATTCTTATTTATTATATTTGTGTTGCTCCTTTTACCTTTAACAGCTTATGCAGATTTTACAAATAGTAATGAACCAGTAATCAACCTAAGTATAGATGATGCAATAAGCAGATTAGAACAAGGAAACCCAGAGCTGGAGCTAATCAAGAAAAAGATTGTAATTTATGAGAAAAAATACAAAACTGCACTGGAACAGGCTGAGAGGGCAGGAAACATGCAGGGATATAGTGAAAAGCTTAACATACAATACAGGGAGGAAGAACGGTTAAACTGGCAGCTGAGAGCATTAGAGCTTGATGATATTCGTAATCAATACCATACTACTTTATTGAATAAGAAATATTACTTAAAGCAACTATATTTTAATATTCTAATATCCCAGAATGAGTTTGATCTAATTAATACTGAAATAACTAATATTGATAAAAAAGTTCAAGAATTAAATGCTAAAATCAAGTTGGGAAAAGCATTAGAGAATGATAGAAAGCTTTTGAATGCTGAAAAGCTTATGCTGACAAACCAAAAAAATGAAGTTAAAAAGCAAATTGAAAGCGCTATGATAAATTTGAAAAAAGAGCTAGGCATCGAGATTTCAAAGCAAATCAGACTACAGAACTCTCTTCAGGAATATAAAATTATGGATTCTATTAATATAGATGAGAGGATTAGCGATGCTGTTAAGCACGACTTTGAATTTCTAAAGCTTGATAGAAGGTATAAATTAAAAGCTTTGGAAAAACAGATAATTTTAGAGAACACAGCTAATAGAGACTCCTTAGATATGACTTCTTATGATATAGCATTATTTGAAATTGAAGCACAGATTAAGAGCAAGCAGGCTAGTATCGCTGGAGACCTTTGGATAGAATACAATACGTTGTTAATACTAGAAGATAATATTAAGCTTGAGGAATTGAATCTGGAGCTTGAAAAGCTAAATTATGATGCGACACAGGCAAAGGTAAAGCTTGGCATGATGGACATTGCTACAGAGTACACTTCCCGAGTAGCTTACAATAGACAGAAGAATAATTTGCAGCGTGCAAAATACAACTACTTATTAGCAGCTGAGCAGTTAAGCGAAAAGCTGGAAATATGAATAGATAGATAAATGCCCCTTACGGACTCTGTAAGGGGCATTTGCCATTTCTCAACTATTCATACCTCAAAGCTTCTATAGGATCAAGCTTTGCAGCCTTATTGGCAGGGTACAGTCCAAAGAATATGCCTACAGCTGATGAGAAGCCGAAGGATATAAGTATAATCTGTAGCGATACACCTGGGGTTACATTTATAAGCTTTCCAATCAAGAAGCCCAAGCTTATACCCAATGTCATACCTATAGCTCCACCTATAAGACAGAGTATTAATGACTCAGTAAGAAACTGTAGCATAATGTCCTTGTTCTGTGCACCTAGGGCTTTGCGTATGCCAATTTCTCTGGTTCTCTCAGTGACTGATACCAGCATGATATTCATTACTCCTATACCGCCAACCAGCAGCGATATACCGGCTATTGCACCTATTACTAAGGTAAAGGTCTGAAGTACGTTATTTATCATTTCTAGCTGCTTGAAGCCTTCCTCGGCAGCATATTTGCCTTCGTTTCTATGTACCTTCTCTAGCACTCTGACAATTTTAGATGATATTTCTGTAGCTTTTTCCATATCGTTTATCATTACTGACATAGCACTGATATCAGTACGAGTCAGTATTTTGTCGGTTACTGTTATTGGGATATATATTATAGCAGGCATATTGTCACCAAACATAGCAGCCAAACCTGAATTTGAAGACTTTGTAACGCCTATAATTGATACGTTGAGGTTGTTGCTGCCTACTGCTAGTTTTACCCTCTGCCCTATTGCACTTTGATTTGGAAATAGCTTTTGTGCAGATATATCGTCTATAACAATTACATTTCGTAGGGTTTGCACATCTCTTTTATTTAAGAATCTCCCCTCAAGCATATCTACTTTGCTAAGATCAGTATATGACTCATTTATGCCGCTTATGGAAGCATCCTTAGTTTTGCTTTCTGTCTTTACAGAACCAAAATCTCCATTGCTAAGTACTACTGAGGTGACCTCAGGTATTTTTTCTTTTATGAGCTCTGCATCCTGTAGTGTAAAGTAATCTCTTTCTTCTATAACTTTATTTTTTGATTTTATACTAATGTTGATTACGTTTGTACCTATGCTTTCAAACTCACCTGTGATAGCTTTTTTGCCACCTTCTCCAATAGATACTATGGTAATTACTGAAGAAATACCAATAATAATTCCCAGCATAGTAAGGAAGGAACGCATTTTGTTTGCCATTACGCTTTGAAGAGCTGACTTAAAGCTTTCCATTATACTCATTAGTCATTCCCTCCTTTAATTATTCTATTTTCGTTTATTTTATCAGATATTATCATTCCATCACGAAACACAATGCTTCTCTTGGTATGTAAAGCGATGTCAGCCTCATGTGTAACCATTATGATTGTAGCACCTTCATTGTTTAAGTTTTCAAATATATCCATTATTTCTTCGCTTGATTTTGTATCCAGATTGCCTGTAGGTTCATCTGCTAATATGATATCGGGATTGTTTACAAGAGCCCTTGCAATAGCTACTCTTTGTTTTTGTCCTCCAGAAAGCTCATTGGGTCTGTGATCCATTCTATCCTCTAGACCTACTCTTTTCAAGGCTGACTTAGCTGCCTTCACCCTTTCTGCATGACTTATACCTGCATACATCATGGGAAGCTGTACATTATCCAAGGCTGTAAGTCTCGGCAGTAGATTGAAGGCTTGGAAAACAAAACCTATTTTTTTATTTCTTATAACAGCAAGCTCACTGTCATTCATTGTGGATACATCTTGACCGCCTAATACATATTTGCCCTCAGTAAGCTTATCCAAGCAGCCTAATATATTCATCAGGGTCGATTTTCCTGAGCCTGAGGCACCCATAACAGCTAAATATTCTTTTTCTGCAACTTCAAAGTTTACATTTTTTAAAGCTTCTACCTGTATTTTGCCCGTATCGTATATCTTTCTAAGTTCTTCTATCTTGATAATCATTCTATTTTCCTCCTGTCGCTCTCACTTTGTCTCCTTCTTTTAATGCTGCAGGAGGATTCTTGATGTAGGTATCGTTTTCTTTTAATCCTTCTAGAACTTGTATGTCAAACTCGGTTTCGGTGCCTATCTTTATATATCTTTTTACTGCTTTGCCGTTTTGTACTACATATATGAAGCTTTTACCTTCCTGATCCTCTTCTAGAGCCTCGAAGCTTATTGAGATAGCTTCCTTTGTCTCTACAAGTACGATATCTACATCAGCCTCATAACCAGCCTTTATTTTATCATCAGGATTGCTGATGGATACTTCTACATTTACCTTTGCTTCCTTGTTAGTACCTGTAAAGCTTATTTCTGCGGCCTCTCCGATGCTTGAAACTGTACCTTCATAAGTTTTATCCAGCCCTTTAATCTTTACTTCAGCACGTTGTCCTTGGCTTATTTGGATGGCATCATACTGGCTTACACTT
>JBAVGO010000064.1:0-25376 GCA_049684915.1 Lutisporaceae bacterium
TGATGGCCAGTTAAAATAAAACTCCCGCTAGTTTTTATACTAGCGGGAATCCATTATTTCTTATTTTGTCGGGTTACCCCAACTATTGACATAGAGCCCATAAAAAATCCGTACCCTTACGAGTACGGATTTTATTATTGAATTAGTCTCTAGCTAATCTAGTGTATGTTTTATATCTATCCTTAGAATCCTTCTCAGCCTTTACAAATAGCTCTTCCGCTTCTTGTGGGAAGTCCTTTGTAAGTGAAGAGTATCTTACTTGATCCATTATGAAGCTTCTAAAGCTTTCTGTTGGCTCCTTGGAGTCAAGTGTGAATGGGTTCTTGCCTTGCTCTGTAAGCTCTGGGTTAAATCTCCACAAGTGCCAGTAGCCTGCTTTAACAGCTTGCTCTGTATTTGCTTGTGTTCTTCCCATACCTTGTTTCATACCATGGTTGATACATGGAGCATATGCAATTATTAAGGATGGTCCATCATACTTTTCTGCTTCTGTTATAGCCTTCAAGAATTGGTTCTTGTCTGCTCCCATGCCTACTTGTGCTACGTATACATAGCCATAAGTAGCTGCAATCATACCAAGATCCTTCTTCTTTATCTTTTTGCCTGATGCTGCGAACTTCGCAACTGCTCCAGTAGGAGTTGACTTAGAGGACTGTCCGCCAGTGTTAGAATAAACCTCTGTATCAAATACAAGAACATTTACATTTTCACCGGATGCCAGTACGTGGTCTAGACCACCGTAGCCGATATCATAAGACCAGCCGTCTCCACCAAGTATCCACATGGATTTCTTAATTAAGTAATCCTTTTTCTCTTTTATTTCTTCTATGATTACTTTTGCTCTAGGGTCGGTTACACCGCAGCAACAACCTTCAACAAGTGCTAAAACCTTAGCTGTTGCAGCTTTACTTACTTCCGCATCTTCCTTGCCTTCTACCCATGCAGCAAATGCTTCTTTGTATTCAGCAGGAATGTTAAGCTCTAAAGCTTCCTTCATTACATCATTTAATCTGTCTCTCATTTGTTTTACGCCGACTGCCATACCTAAGCCATATTCTGCATTGTCTTCAAATAAAGAGTTCGCCCAAGCTGGACCTTTGCCTTCTTGGTTTTTACAGTATGGTGTTGCAGGTGCAGAAGCTCCCCAAATTGATGAACAGCCTGTAGCATTTGCAATTATCATTCTATCGCCAAACAATTGAGTTACAACCTTTGCATATGGAGTTTCTCCACAGCCTGCACAAGCACCTGAGAACTCAAGAAGTGGTTGTGAGAACTGACTGCCTTTTACTGTTTCCTTGGACATTAATTTGTCCTTAACAGGTACAGTCATAGCAAAATCCCAGTTTGCAACTTCTTTTTCTGTTTGAGTTGCTAATGGCTTCATTATTAATGCCTTTTCTTTTGATGGACATATGTCTGCACAGTTACCACAGCCTGTACAATCAAGTGCGCTTACTTGCATTCTATATGTTAGACCCTCAAGACCCTTCCCTATTGCCTTCTTTGTCTCAAATGCCTTTGGAGCCTTGCTTGCTTCTTCTTCAGTTACAAGTATAGGTCTAATAGCTGCATGTGGACATACAAAGGCGCATTGGTTACATTGTATACATTTGTCTATTTGCCATTCTGGAACATTAACAGCTATGCCACGTTTTTCATATGCTGCTGTTCCCATTGGGAAAGTACCATCTTCTATGTCTACAAATGTGCTTACAGGAAGTGAATCTCCATCTTGTCTGTTTATAGGAATTAATACATTCTTTATAAACTCTGGAGCTTCAACAGCTGCTGCTGCATCTTCTTTAGCACTACTCCATGATGCTGGTACGTTGATTTTAACTAAAGCAGTGGTACCTGCATCTACAGCTTTATAGTTCATATTGATTATTGCTTCGCCCTTCTTACCATAGCTCTTAACAACTGCTTCCTTCAGATACTTAACAGCATCTTCTATAGAAATTACGTTTGCAAGCTTGAAGAAAGCTGATTGCATTATCATGTTTATTCTATTGCCTAAACCGATTTCTACAGCCAAATCAGTAGCATTAATTGTATAGAAGTCTATGTCGTTATCAGCAATGTATTTTTTAATGTTTGCAGGAAGATTTTCTTCTAATTCTTCTGGCTTCCATTGGCAGTTAAGAACGAACTTGCCGCCCTTCTTTAAACCCTTAACCAAATCATATTGATAAACATATGATTGGTTATGACATGCAACAAAGTCTGCTTCATTGATAAGGTAAGTTGACTTAATCGGCTTCTTACCAAATCTCAAGTGAGAAATTGTTACACCGCCTGACTTCTTAGAGTCATAGGAGAAGTAACCTTGAGCATATAGGTCAGTTTTATCACCTATAATTTTAATAGCACTCTTGTTTGCTCCTACTGTACCATCTGAACCAAGTCCCCAGAACTTACATCTGATTGTTCCTTCTGGAGCAGCATTAATTTCTTCCTTTGTATCTAATGAAAGGTGAGTTACATCGTCAACGATACCAATTGTGAAACCATTTCTTGGACTCTTTGACATTAGATTGTCAAATGTAGCCTTTAGGTGTGAAGGAGTAGTATCCTTTGAACCTAGTCCATAACGTCCGCCTATTATCATTGGAGCATTTTCCATGTTGTAGAACATAGCACGTATGTCTAAATACAATGGCTCGCCTAGTGCTCCAGGCTCTTTTGTTCTGTCTAGTACGGCTATTCTCTTTACTGTCTTTGGCAATACGTCAAAGAAGTACTTAGGTGAGAATGGTCTATATAGGTGAACCTTTATTATACCTACTTTAGCCCCTCTTGCGTTCATGTAATCAACTGTTTCTTCTAAAGACTCTGTAACTGAACCCATAGCAACGATTACATGCTCTGCATCTGGTGCACCGTAGTAGTTAAAAGGCTTATATTCTCTGCCAGTTATCTTGCTGATTTCTGTCATGTAGTTTGCAACCATATCCGGAACTGCATCATAAAACTTGTTGCAAGCTTCTCTAGCTTGGAAGAATATATCAGGGTTTTGTGCTGTACCCCTTGTTACTGGATGCTCTGGATTTAGTGCGTTGTCTCTAAATCTCTTAAGAGCTTCCTTGTCAAGTAGATTTTCTAAGTCCTTGTAATCAATAGTTTCAACCTTTTGCACTTCATGTGATGTTCTAAAACCATCAAAGAAGTGTAGGAAAGGAACTCTTGACTTTATAGCTGTTAAGTGTGCTATACCACCTAGGTCCATAACCTCTTGTACAGAACCTGATGCTAAAAGAGCAAAACCAGTTTGTCTTGTAGCCATTACATCGGAGTGATCTCCGAAAATTGATAGTGCATGACTTGCTACTGCACGAGCTGTAACATGGAATACTGCAGGTAAAAGTTCTCCAGCTAGCTTGTACATGTTAGGTATCATAAGAAGCAAGCCTTGTGAGGCTGTATAGGTTGTGGTTAAAGCACCTGTTGCTAAGGAACCGTGAAGTGCACCTGCTGCACCAGCTTCTGACTGCATTTCAACTACCTTTACTTCTTGACCAAAAATATTCTTTTGTCCGTGTGCAGCCCATTCATCAACATTTTCAGCCATTGGTGACGATGGTGTAATCGGATATATCGCAGCAACATCTGTAAATGCATATGAAACGTATGCGGCCGCTTGGTTTCCATCCATCGTTTTCATTTTCTTTGTCATACGTAGACCCCCTATTGAAAAATAAATATTTACCACCATTAAGTATATTAAATATTGTATACAATGTCAATTTTGTAAAGGATAATTTTTAAATATAAAAGCTGACTGTATAAATATCCTTCCGCTCAGGTTAATATATATTTATACTACCAGCCTTTTTAGTTTTAAGAAACATATTCTATTTATAGGAAAACCCTAACAAAAATCATAAGCAGCACACCCGGAATTCCTAAAAAACCTGCTATCAAAGCAGTTATGGGATTGACTCCAATATTTATATTTATGTAGTTCCCAAAGAAATTAAAAATTATAAGAATCGTTGCTCCTATAATACCATTTAACACTAGACGCACAATAAGCTTTATGGGAAGTACCAAAAGCATTCCCAGAATATACACTGCACCAATAGCCAAAAAAATAGCTAATATAGAAAACAGGTCAATTTGTGGCATAATATCTCCCCCCAAACCTCAACTTGTTAATATATATTAGCATTCTGATTAAATTATTACTTAATATATAGACAACCTATATATTAATTCTTATTCCTTTTTCCTTTGCTTGTTTTATTAAGTAAGTAAATTTCGCCTTAGAAGCCTCCATTTTATAGATTGCATGATCTATAAGCTCAGGATCTGCTACGTTGTCAAAGTAATTCTGTGCATCATACATTTCCTGTTTCGCTTTATCTATGGAGAAAAAAAACTCATCAAGAACTTCTTCCTCACTACCTTGATAGTTATATTTCATACCACTTAATAAATTACTGAATAGCTTATTTTTTTTGATCTTCTTTGTTACTAAATTTGTTGACATTAAAAAATACACCCCCATATATATCTATTAATAATTTCACCAATTATTAACAAATATATTCAGATAGTGTATTTTTTGTGCTAAATTTCTCTTCTGCCTTCTAAGGCTTTCATGAGAGTTACCTCGTCTGCATACTCTAAGTCTCCGCCTACTGGAATTCCGTGGGCTATTCTAGTAACCTTTATTCCCAAAGGTTTAAGAAGTCTCGAGATATACATAGCAGTGGCTTCTCCCTCAATGTTTGGGTTAGTTGCCATTATAATCTCGTTAACATCTTGTTCTCTAAGGCGCATTAATAGTTCTTTAACCCTTATGTTTTCTGGTCCAATACCCTCCATAGGAGAGATTGCACCGTGCAGCACATGATAAAGACCCTTAAACTCCTTAGTCCTCTCCATGGCAACTACATCCTTAGCATCCTCAACTACACAAATAGTGCGGTTGTCTCTCTTTGAGTTAGAGCATATGCTGCATACATCAGTATCAGTCATATTATAACAAACATTACAATACTTAATATTTTTTTTGGCATTTATCATCGATCTCGCTAGCTGCTCCACTTCATTGTATGGCATATCTAACAAATGAAATGCTAGCCGCTGAGCAGTCT
This sequence comes from Lutisporaceae bacterium, assembly GCA_049684915.1. Lineage (GTDB taxonomy): Bacteria > Bacillota > Clostridia > Lutisporales > Lutisporaceae > GWB2-37-7. The sequence goes on from JBAVGO010000064.1 coordinate 5,103, forward strand.
TGCTTCCTACCCCAGGCAGTTTTGAAAGCTCTTCAATAAGCTTTGCTATAGGGGCTACGTAATAACTCATTAGAATAAACCTCCGGGTAAGCCGAGTCCTCCTGTAAGCTTGGACATTTCACCACTAACCATTTCTTCAGCCTTCCTGATTGCTTCATTTACTGCCGCCAAAATAAGATCCTGCAGCATTTCAACATCCTCAGGGTCTACTACTTCAGGTTTTATATTGATTGATATAAGCTCTTTTTTTCCGGTTACAACAACTGTAATAGCCCCACCGCCTGCACTTGTTTCAATCTGTCTTTGCTCCAGCTCCTCTTGAACCTTCATCATGTCCTTTTGCATTTTCTGAGCCTGCTTAATCATGTTATTCATATTTCCCATGCCACCTGGAAATCCACCCTTTGCCATGATACATACCTCCTAAATTAATTTATTTATGAGACAGTTTAACTGTCATATTATCATATCTCATATATTATACTATTCTTCACTTATTACTTCAACCTTGTCATGTCCCGCTAGCTGTATAGCTGCCTTGACTATATCAATGCTTTCCTCCACCTCTACCGTTGCATCTTTCTCGTCTTTTATTATACTTTTTATTTTAATATCTGTAGCAAAGTATTCTGTTGCTTCTGCTTCTATTTCCCTTTTTATTTCTGGCATTTCCAAGGCTTCCTTGCAATACCTGTCTTCTTTGTCAAAGGAAAGTACCAATATCTTATCATCAAGGCTTAAAGGCTTAGCAGCCATAACAAAGGTAGCTAGCTTCATCTTTCTTTTTTCCTTTAGGAACTGCTTGAATCCACCCCACCTTTCTAAAATTCCTGAAGCATTGTTGTTAACCTTTGCGACCTGAGATTTTTTCTGAGGTTTATCTACTGCCTTTGGCGTCACACCTTTGTTTTGCTTTTGCTCCACATCAAACCGCAGTGTAGTATTATTCAGTGCTGTTACCGCAATAGCTTCACCACCGTCAGCAATAGCTTTCTCGAGCTTAGCCATTCTAGCCATAATTCCGTCAAGACTGTCATCTCCTGCAGCCTTGCACATCTTTACAACTGCAATCTCAAGTAATATCCTTGGATTTGAATACCACTTTGCTTCAGTTTCAAGCTCTGAGAGATATCTTATACACCTTACCATGCTTTCATTAGGGAAGCTTTCTCCGCTTTTCTTCAGGCTTTTAATACCTTCTAAGGACATATCTATTACATCCTCAGGCTTATCCAGTATCTTTGTCATTAAAAGATTACGGTAATGGGCAGTCAAGTCCTTTATAAACTGATTTATGTCCTTACCCCTTGATACAATATCATCTATAAGCAATATTGCTTTTGAAGCCTCACCCTTTAGAATTGCTTCTCCAATTTCCATAAGGTGTTGATCTCCTGAAATACCCAATACCTCAAGCACTGTTTTTTCAGAAACATTCTTACCGCTAAATACCGCACATTGATCCAGTATGCTTAGTGCATCACGCAGAGCACCATCAGCATTGCGGGCAATTAGTCTCAGTGCTGCATCTTCTACCTCCAGCTGTTCATGACTACATATATGCTTTAATCTTTTAATTATGTTTTCTATACTTATTCTTTTAAAATCAAACCGTTGGCACCTGGAAAGTATAGTGGCAGGAAGCTTGTGAGGCTCAGTAGTTGCTAATATAAAAATCACATAAGACGGAGGCTCCTCCAAGGTTTTTAGTAATGCATTGAAGGCTTCGTTTGTCAGCATGTGAACCTCGTCTATTATATAAACCTTGTATTTACCCATTGTAGGAGTAAACTTGATTGCCTCTCTAAGATTTCTTATGTCGTCAATACCTCTGTTGGATGCCGCATCTATTTCCAAAACGTCAATGGAGCTACCTTCATTGATGCTTATACAGCTATCACACTTATCACAGGGGTTATAGTCTACAAGGCTACTACAGTTTACTGCCTTAGCCAGGAGCTTAGCACTGCTGGTCTTACCTGTACCCCTTGTCCCGCAGAGCAAGTAAGCATGAGATAATTTATTATTTTTAAGCTCATTTTGCAAGGTTGCTGTTATCTGCTCCTGACCATAGACATCCTCAAAGCTTCTAGGACGCCACTTTCTATACAATGCTGTATACATTTTACTATCCTCCAAAACCATATGTGTATTTTCATTATTCCCTAATATAAATATATCACACTAAACAATTTACATTTATATGAATGCACAATCATGTATTTTATTGCTAATTAATTTGTGCGTTCTATATAATATATATAATATACTACAACTATGTTAACATTCTTTGCATTTAAAATACAGAAAAAAAGTGCTCTATACAAGCACTTAGTGTCTCATTCATATTTACTTAAAAGAATCTAATATCTTCATCTCTATATATCTTATAGAACAATTCAGGCTTAACCTCATAAGCTCTACAAAAGACATCTACTATATCAGTATTAAACTGCGTCCCCTTACAAAGACTGAGCTCAGCTATACCTTCCTCTATGGTTCTAGGTGTTCTGTAGGAACGATCTGAGGTTATTGCATCAAAGGCATCAGCTATGCTTATTATGGATGCCATATAATTTATACCTTTTCCAGACAACCCATCAGGATAGCCCTTGCCATCATATCGTTCATGGTGATGTCTTACTGCATACATAATGTTTTGGTTTAAGCCTATGTTGGATAATATCTTATAGGCAATGCCCGGATGCTGCTTTATCAAATCATACTCTTCTTTTGTAAGTTTATCTTTTTTATTTAATATTGAATCGCTTATCCCTATCTTTCCTATATCATGCAATACACCTGCTACCCAAATGTCCTCAATAACATTCTTATCAAGATTCATTTCTGAGGCTAAGAAGGTAGCATATTTTGCGACCCTTATAGAATGACTTTCCGTGTATATATCCTTAGCTTCTATTGCACTTATTAGGCTTTGTACAGTCTTTAGGTATGACACCTTTACGTGCTCATAGGCTCTTGCATTATCTATACTAAGCGCTACACTGCTGCCCATGGAGCTTATTAACTCGATAAGCTCTTGGCTAGGCTTGTTCTTCATATATGTACTCATAGCCCCTATAAGCCTATGGTGGGCAATCAGTGGAGTAAACAGTATAAACCTTGCTCCTTCTTCCTTATATAATAAGCTAAAATACTCATTGTGGAAGCCACCATCGTCATGCATTTCCACTATGTATGGCTTGCGATTTTGCATTATTTTTGAGATATTTACATCTGTTGCATCTATATTAATGCAGCTTATATTTTCAAGATGCATGCCTTTTGCTGCCTTAACAACTAAATCATTCGAACCATCTTTTTCTAACAGAGCAATTACAGCACATAGTGTATCTGTCATCTCCATCAACTGGCTTACTACTATTTCTAATTGTTTATCAAGATCCAGCGTACCGGTGACAGCTTCACTAACATTATTAATCGCCTTCAATTCGTTATAACGTATCTTTAGCCGATCTTCCATTAATTTTCTTTGGGTAATATCTCTAACTATAGCCTGGATTCCTACTACATTGCCGCCTTCCACCAATCTTCGAGTACTGCCTTCCATGTATAGTATTTTTCCAAACTGTTTTGTCATTTTTAGCTGAAATTCATAATAATCATTGGCATAACACGCCTCTAGGGTACTTTTATTTAATTCATTTCCCATAATTTCATTCATTGTTTTACCTATAAGAGTGGATCCAGGTTGACCTATTACACTTTCTATAACATTGTTTACATAAACCACTTCTGCATCATTGTTAAGAACAAAAACCACATCAGATATATTGTTTACCAGTTTTCTAAATTTTTCTTCTGACTCATTTAGCTGCTCCATTGTAGCTCCAAGCTGTTCATAGGAAGCCTCAAGCTCTGAATTCATCTCTTGAAGACTTTCATTTTTGTTATATAGCTCTTCAGTTCTTTTGAATAAATCCTCATAGGATTTTTTAAGGCTGTATGACATTTGATTAAAGGTATCAGCAACCTCACCTATCTCATCATTTCTTTCTATCTTGATATTATGCTCCATGTTCCCCTTGGCAAGCTCTTTCACCCCATCACGGAGTAAAATCATCGGGATCGATATGGAGTTAGATAAAAATAAAGATAACATTGTAATAATAAATATAGTTATTAATCCAATTAAGGTTATCGAGCCATATATATCCTTATTTATAATATTTGCTTTTTCTATTAAACTATGAGAATCAGAAATTGCCACTACCTTCAAATCAATGGCGTTTATAGCTGCAAATGTACAAAGCGTTGTACCTTTTTCAAACTCAATATCATGATTTCCTTCTTTTGTATTTAATATATATGTTGATAAATGCTGCAAGATAAATTTGTCATCTTTAATATTTCTATAAGTATTATATTTACTGTTTGTAGTAAATATAATATCCCCGACTGCGTCTATTAAAAATATGTCAGAATCAGCAACATGCTCAATTTCTTCCAAAGTTCTTTTTAAAAAGTTATAATTCAGCTTAGCAACAATTACTCCTTCAAGCTGTTCATCTTTGTTAAATAGTGGCATAGTAATACCTATAGTCTCTATATCGTTCACCACATCCATATATGATTCAAGCCAAAGAAATTTCCTTTTTTCATTAGTATTAACATATTCTTTTAAGGCTGTATAGTTTTTATCCTCAAGTATCTCTCCTGTAGAGCTTATAAGCTCACCGGTAGATTTTATTATATACATATCAGCAAAGTCATCATTTATTTCAGCCTGCTTCATTAGAAATGCTTTTAGCGATTCAGGCGATTTATCTGTGTATGTATAAGCTTGCGCCAATTTGTTTAGTGAATCAGTCTGTCCCTCAAAAAAGTTATTTATTTCCTTTATATCTTCTAATATGTATCTATAACTTACGTTTTTGTTATCCTGAACAATCTTTTGGTCAATCTTGTTATAAGTAAACAGCCAAAACAATAAGCAAGGCAGAATAGCAGCTATTGTAAAATATATTAAAATCTTAAATCTAAAATTTAGTCTTTGCAAATATGTATCCTCCAATGTATTAAAATTTCATAAAACATATTTTGTATATTAATACATCTATATCTAACCATAATTATACATTAAAGACAATACTTTTTTTTGACATCTATCGATATTAAATGTCATTTTATTAGAATTTAAATATCATATATTGTATATATATGTTGCAACACGTGAATCGAGGAAGATGTTTTGACATTTTTTAGAAAACAAAAAAACTTGTTTTTCAACAAGTTAAATTTAAAGGTCGTGCACCTTCCTTCGATACATACCTACAAGCGTTACCCAAGCAGTTAGCTCCTACCAGGCAACCCTGCGGCACACGAAAGGGTTCACTTACCGTTGCTTCCTTCCGGATCTGGCGGGGTTCATGAATTTCCGTTGCGCAGGACCCAATTATTAACACCACTTACCTGAGGCAGACCTTACAGGTATGAACCTCAGCAAAGGAATTCAACCCTGCTATTGCGGATTGCAGGTTACAGGGCACCGCAGTCTCCCCATCTAGCACGACCAAGATTGTGTTCAATTTACTAATTTATTATATAACGCATGTCAATATAAGTCAATGCAATATAATTAGTTAAAAATACCAGTAAATTCTTATAGTTCATTATATCTTAATAATTCGCTTATTATTAATTATCTTTTTGAACCATATTTATCAGCATTTTTGTTAAAGCCTTTCTGTCATAATCATCTCCTGATTTCCAAAGCTCCTGCAGAACTCTTTGTTCTCTGTTTTCAGGATCAACATTTGCAGATAGAAAATAACCTACCTTTGTCCCAATACTGTCAATAGTATCCTCTGACATACCCATCTTTTCTCCAATGTTAACTGCCTTTCCAAGGGTGTCCTTCCATTTATCCCAATTACTTAGATTTTCAACATTCTTAATATCCATAGCTGTTACTCCTTTCTTCTTGTGCTTCAATAACATTGAAATTTTTATATCATAATGTTTCAGTTGATTCTAAATAAGTCACGCTCTTCCTTTGCCTTATATAATTATCATTCCCAAAATGTTTTACACTAACCATTTTTCATTCTTCAAATAGCACAAAATACAGATTTACTCTATGTAAAAACTTTAGTGCGATTTATATAGAATTTTTTGATATTTCTTGCATATTAAAATTAGTAGAAAGGAGTTGATATAATGACTGCTTATTTGATAATTTATAGCTGTAAAAGCAGTGTGAAGAAATTTAAAGAAGTTGATGCATTGATAAAGGAATGTGCTGGGGATAATCGGTGGATGTATCATTTAAACAATACATGGATTATAAAATCAGAGAGGAAGGCAAACGAAATAGGAACTAAGCTTGATCTGCTCACAGAAAACCATGATGATTTTTTGGTTATAGAGATTGTTGACAATTATGCTTGCTGGCTGCCACAAAAAGCACTAGACTTTTTAAGGGAACATATTTTTGATTAAAATGTAAATAATGATAAAAACCTCTAAGCTGCTTAAATATAAGCAGCTTAGAGGTTTTTTATTTATTATTGAACTACTGGAAAACCTTTATTTACCCATCCAGCAGTGCCTGTAACTGGTGTTCCCATGCCTGAATGCATTGATACTGCATCATAGCCTAAGAGTCTTAGTACAGCAACTGATTGACCTGCTGTTTGACCTGAATAACAGTAAACTACTATTTTCTTATCCTTTGGAAGAATATTGAATTGTTGTTGCATATCTTTTGCAAATGGTATATTTATAGCACCTTCGATATGTCCCTTTGCATAGTCTTCAGCTTTTCTAACTGATAAGAACAATGTGTTTGCATCTTTTGCATCAAATAGCTTCTTAGCTTCATCTTCGCTTATCTTGTAGTTTGCAAAGGTTGTATCCTTAACTGCTGCTAAACCGTCATAATAAGCTGTAATTGCTGCTTTTATTTCTGGTTTTACTTGAACTGCTGTAACTGCTGGGAAATCATTTACTGTTGTTTCTGTAACGGCAGCAACACCTTCAACCTTTGATATTCCAAGATTCCAACCATAGGTTACTGATTTCGCATTAACCCCTGCAATATTTAAAGTTGCTACTGCCTGACCTGCTGTTTGACCTGTGTAACAGTATATCATTACTGGCTTATCTGCTGGAAGCTTATCTAAGCTTGCTGCAATTGCTGGTCCCCAAGGAGCATTTATTGCACCCTTAATATGACCCTTACCATAATCTTCAGCTGATCTGATATCAAGTATAAACATGTCTTCTCCAGCATTAACCTTGGCTACAAAATCCTTCTCAGCTATCTTGTAACCATCCGCAGCCATGTTTGCAAAGTATGCATTTGCCGCCTCTGCCACTACATCTACCTTTGGAGTTTCTACAGGTGCTGGTGTAGGATTTACTACTGGTTCATCTGCAGGCTTTGCACATGCTGCTAATCCAAACACAAGCACCATTGCAATAACTAGCGATAAAACTTTTAATACTTTATTCTTCAATTTAAATACCTCCCCTATTTGACAACTGTGTTATTTTTTTGTCATATTCATTATATCAATAATATCGCACCCATACATAAGTTGTTTTACTTATGCAGTATAATAAGATGTTATATCGTCAAGTACCACAGAAACAATAAGAGCCAGCTTATTTTGCTGACTCTTATTGCTATTAGGAGTTATCCTTGTTATTTGGTTCTACTGGTGTAGTAGAAGGTGTAATTGGAGGCTGTACTGTGTTGCCCATAATAGCTGACCATTCCAGCCAAGCTCCATCATACACTTTAAGATTCCTATAGCCTGCATTATATAATGCAAGATATGTCTGTGCCGCTCTTACTGAAGTTTTACAATACATTATAACCTGTTTATCTGCTGTTACCTTGTTCTCGATATATTGAATCTTTATATCTTGAACTGACTTATATGTGCCGTCCTTATAGTCGTTTTGGATATAGTTTATAAAAATCGATCCCGGTATAGTACCCTCTGCATATTCTTCTGGAGTTCGAGTGTCCAAAATCACTGTATTTTTTTGAGGTTGTTCGACCTGTGCCTTTACTTCATCAATTGTTGCAATGATATCTGTGTTTTTATCCGCTGCTGTATATTTAACTGATGTGACAGCAGGTATCTCTATACTCATTTCAAGCTTTGCAGCTTCAATTGCCTTTAGTCCACCACTGACAACCTTCATATTTTGATGTCCATAAACCTGAAGCGTCCAAAACATTCTTGCAGCTTCCATATTATTATTGTTATCATAGATTAATATGGTAGTATCATTTCCTATGCCTTTTGTGCCTAATACTGTCTCTATTTGCTCTTTTGGAGCCAGCATGTTTGGCACTGGTGTGCTTATTACTAAGTTCTGAAGAGTAATATTTACTGCACCCTTAAGGTGTCCCTTAGCATATTCCTCAGGTTTTTGCATGTCAACGATTACTACCTCGGGTTTATTCATATAGTCCTTTATGTCTTTTGCTGCTATTATATACTGTCCCTCATCAGCAGCATTTGTTGTGCTGCAGCCTATGGAAAGTGTCATAACAGCTATTAGCATTAATAATAGCAATAGCCTAATTTTGGATTTCATATTTTTTCCCCCTTATAGCAAATGATATTGTTAATTAAAAAACAATTATATTTTAATTATAAACTAAACTTCTACTGCCTTGATATAAGAGTTTAGTATACTGTATCACATTATTCGATATAATGCCGTGGTTGAAAAATAATTGTATAATATAGTTGAATACATAGTGTTTTGGAGGGAAGCTACATATGAAAGCAAAGCATAACCTTGGAATATATCTAATAATAGCTTTAATTGTTGCATATGTGGCAATCAATCTGGTTACACTTACCAGATTTCCATTTGTACATTCCGACGAAGCTTGGTTAAGCGGTCTGTCTAGAAATATATTAGAGAAGGGCGATTACTCAGTAACAGAGACCTTCTTTGATCTAAAAGACAGATATCCCCATGCTATCAAAATTCTGTTCCATACAATGCAAATTATTTTTATAAAGCTTATGGGTTATAGCATTTTTACCTTTAGATTTATTTCTCTGCTATTTGGTCTATTGTGCCTCATATTCATGTATAAGCTAAGTAAATTGATATTTCCGTCAAGGCTTAGTGCATGGTCTGCCACAATACTATTGGCACTGGACGTTCAGTTCATATATGCTTCTCATTTCGCACGTCAAGAAATTATTATACTATTTATGCTGCTTCTTGGCTTGTGGTATAAGTTTAAGCACAGTGATAATCTTTCCTTGAAGCATGACGTGATATTGGGCTGTATAATAGGTCTCAGTATAGGTATACATCCTAACAGCTTCATAATATCCCTGCCCTTTGGATTTATTTATTTATATGAAATATTTATTATAAAAAAACGAAAATTAATGAATTTGTTTGCATTGATTGGGACTGTGACCTGTTTTGCAATGCTATTTGTCGGCATTAGTTTATACCTTGATCCCAATTTTATTAGTAACTACAGCAAATATGGCAGCGAATTCGAGGTATTCAACCCCCTAAGCTCAAAAGTCGAAGAGATAAAGCTGTTCTATCAAAAGCTATATTATCGTGTAAGCGGCACCTATTACACCCCTAACATCAAGCTACAGTTCTATATGTTTTCTATGGCTTTTGTATTATCAATAATTAAGATTTTTGCAGGCAACGATGCTGTGGAAAGAAAAAGAAAGCTAATATCAGTAATTCTCTCAATAACTGCTATTAATGCAGGTATAATATTCATAGGAAGATTTAATCAAACTAGTATAATACTAATGTTTCCAATGTTTTATATATTAATAGCTTATTTATTAGAAAATCTACCCCGACAAAAAAGTTATATAGCTATATGCATATTAATCGCTGCAATCACAGGAGTAACCGCACTTAACTACCGAGAGTATCGTAGTAACTCTTATGAAAAATATATAGGTCAGCTGTCCTCTGTAGTCAGCCCTCATGCAGTAACCTTGGGAAATCTTAATACTGAATATCATTTTGAAAATGGAAAGCTTCATGACTATAGAAACCTCGCCTATCTCAAGCAAAAAGGCATGAGCTTTGAAGAGTATATTAGGAATAACAATATAGAATATATTGTGTATTCTGAAGAATTGGACTTGATTCATCAATTGCAGCCTAAATGGGACGGAATATATGGTCCCATGGACTACTATGATGAAATGAATAGCTTTATTGATAAGAATTGTAAGCTGGTATCTCAATACTCTGACACTTATTATGGCATAAGAATTGTAAAGTATATAGGACTTAAAGCTTGGCAGATACGCATATACAAGGTCATACAATAGTTGTTATATGCTGCACAGCTTAGAATGAAGCTTGCTGTATAGCTCAACATAATCTATCCCACTTATTTCTCTGGGTCTGCATAGATTATTACATGCTATATCCTTTATTCTTCCCGGTTCTTTATCCATAAGAATAATCCTATCTGCTAAAATTATTGCTTCTTGTATGTCATGAGTTACAAAAACTATTGTGACTCCTGTCTTTCGCCAAGCTTCAAGCAACAGCATCTGAAGATTTTGCCTTGTTAGTGCGTCTAAGCTGCCAAAGGGCTCATCCATTAAAAGTATAGCTGGTTCTAGTGCCAAAGCTCTTGCCAAAGCTGCTTTCTGCTTCATTCCTCCTGAAAGCTCATGGGGATATGAATTATAAAAGCCCTCCAGCTTCACCATCTCCAGATATTTATGAGCTATAGCTCTGCGTTCCTGCTCATTATCACCCTTGCTATTTACCTTCATGGGATAGATAACATTATTCAAAATTGTCTTCCAAGGCAAAAGCTGATTGAAGTCTTGAAAAATTAGTATTGAATCTGGTGATGGGGCTACAACCTTTCTGCCATCTATAGTTATGCTGCCATTATCATATGTATCAAATCCACCTAGAAGTCGGAGAAGTGTTGATTTACCACAGCCTGAAGAGCCTAAAACGCAAAGTATCTCCCCCTTCTCTACAGTAAAGCATATATCCTCTAATACTTTTAACTTATCCTTACCTCTAGTAAAGCTCTTATTTAAATTTATAACTTCTATCATTTCTCTGTCATTCCCCATCTTCTTATAGTTAAAGCTTCCACCTTGTTAAAAAATACTTCTTCTACTAATATACCAATAAGCATAATCAAAAAAAGTGCTGCAAACATTCCAGCAGTGTCCATGAATACTCTTTGTTTAAATATGTACCAGCCAAGTCCACCCTTGCCACCGACTGCTCCAAACACCATCTCTGCACTAATCAATGCCCTCCAAGCTCTTGCCCAAGCAATCTTAAAGCCAGACAGCAAATAAGGCAGGGAAGCTGGTATATAAATATCCTTAAACAGCATAAGTCCTTTGAGACCTATGTTCCTGCCGACATCAGAATAGACCTTAGGTGTTGTCTTGAAGCCTGTAATAAGGTTCAACAGCAAAGGCCAAAGTACAGAATGTACTATTATAAATATGATGGATGACCTTCCCGTTCCTAACCAGAGTATTATTATTGGTAACAGAGCAATACCCGGCAATGGATGTGCCAGAGTAATCAGAGTCTCTACCAAACTGTTCAAGGTTTCTGAGGTTCTAGAGGCTATAGCAAATATTAATGCCAGCAAAGCCCCTATAATCAGTCCCTCGAATATTATAATTATAGAAAATACTGTCTGCTGTAATAACTCTCCTGCCATAATTGAGCTAACCATAGCTTTAAATATCATCCCTAAGGAAGGAAATATCAAGGGCGATACTATTCCGCTTACGGTTACTGCTTGCCATACAACAAGTAATATCAATATCCAGACTAGCTTATTAATCTTCATAATCTACTTCATCCCACATAATTTCATTTTTATCCTTAGGAGTTTTTGAAATATAATCATTTCTCTGCATAAAATCGGCAAATTTATCAACTCCCTGCACCTTTGAACCATAGCTTACACCTTCTGTATCCAAATATGCTTCAATCTCTTCTTCACTGATTTCGTAAGCCTTACTAAGTATTTTTACTGCTTCTGCTCTATTGTTTTGTATGTAGACAACAGCTTCATTTAAGGCTCTTGCAAAGCTTTTATAGCCCTCTGGGTTATTTTCATAAAAGCTATTACTTGTAACCTCTACGATAAAGGTGAACTCTCCACCCATAGCCTGCTCTCCACTTAAAATCAGTCTGTTCTCCTTATCCTCCAGCTCCTTGGTTAAATAGGGAGGTGCTGTAAAGTGTGCGGTTATATCCTTCTTTGCTTGCAAAGCGTTCATGCCATCAGGATGTGCCATAGTAACAATTATATTATCCAGCTTGTGAGAATCTCCAAATTCCTTCTCACATGACATAGAAAGTAAAATATGCTGTACACTGCCCGGCTGTGGAAGAGCTATTCGATCTTTATTATTCAGGTCGTTTATGGAGTTTACTTCACTTCTGTTCGTTACCAATCCCACAGGGCTCTTTGAAAGTCCTCCTGCAATCTTCCAATCCATGCCTTTGTCCCAGCCTATTAAAAAAGGAGGAATTGCCATAAAGCCTATGTCAACCTCTTTGGCTAGCATTGCTTCTCTTATAGCAGCAGTATTGCCCATCTGCTTCCAGTTTACTGTGACACCAGGCTGATTTTTTTCTAACAGCTTCAACTCCTTTATAATTTGCAGAGGTGCATAAGCCAGCCCAAATTGCTCGGCTATTGTTATCTCATTTGTTCCTGTAGGTTTGGAGCAGCCAGTGCCAAAAATTATAGTAAATATCAATAATGCTATCACAAATTTGCATCTATTCTTCATTTCAGCTTTTCCTTTCAGCAAAAAAATTTATGACCAAATTATTGTTTTTTTCGTCTAAAATTTGTATTTCCTTGTAGGCTCTATCTATATTAGCCTGTAATGCCTCAGCGCTTTCTCCTATAATAATCATATAGCCTGCTCTGGCTGTAGCATTCTCAATTTCGCCTATAACGCTATTCAAGTCTATATTGTATTTTGCCTGGAAAACTCCCGGCAGCAGCTTAAGCTTCTCCATATCATTTAGAAAATGCACAGTCCCGTGGTCTGCAAATATCATCTGAACTGACAACTTCTTACTGTTTTTCTCCAAATCATAGCCCTCGAGAAGTGCTGTATCCACCTCTCCCCCTAGACTTCCTTCAATCAGCATATCCAAAATATCTATACCAGTAACAGCAGGGATAAATTCATCCTCATATGCTCCTCCGATTCTACATGCGATTTCATTCACCTTTATGCCTTCATTGCCAATCAGCATTTGATAGTATATAGGTCCATTATGTATCTTAAATGTATCGGTTATTTGTACCGTAAGCTGCTTTATTTCGTTATAATAGCCCTTCATAAACTTTGAGGGAAAATTATGGGCTATACATACGCCTATATGGGGATAGTTATGATGACATACCCTATCTGTAACAGTAAGTATATGAACCTTGTCATTACATACCCAGCTGCTTACTGTAATCTCTTCGCTGGGATAATACTCCTCTACCAATATCTCCTGTTGCCTTGAAAAGCTCAATACCTCATCAAACACAGCTCGTATTTCTTCTATAGCTTCAAGCTTGTATACTCCCCGTTGTCCTTGACTATCTAAAGGTTTGACAACCACAGGAAAGCTTATGCCCATAAGCTCGACTTCTGTAAAATTCTTTGATATAAGTCTATAATCAGCGGTTGGTATTTGATTGTTCTTAAAAATACTCTTCATAATCTTTTTGTTTGTTACAGCTTCAGCGGTTTTGACATCTATAAAGCTCGGCAGTCCCAGCTTCTTCGCTACCCTTGCCGCAGTATAAACAGGCTGATCTGTTCCCAAGGTAAGCACTCCATCAATTTGATGCTTCTCTGCCACCTTTATGTTTGCCTCCACATCAAAGGTGCTAACCAGCTCCCCAATGTCGCATAGCTGCTTTGCAGGTGCGTTCTTATAATAATCACTTACTATTATAGTGTGACCCTTTAGCTTCGCCCTTTTTACCGCATTTAGCTGTCCATTGCTTCCGCCCAAAATTAAAAGCTTCATACTTTTCTCCTATAAATATGATTCTTTGATTACATATTGAGGTTTGGTATTTTGTACCATCCTATTGCTAATCCTGCTATAATTTATATAAATATTATAGAACAGCTTAGCAAGCTTCTTGATATTATAATTTGAGCTGCCATATTTACGCTGTTCATGCACAACAATTGCATTTCCTATGTTTTTTGTATGCCTTAGAGTTATCGCACTAATGTATACAAAAGAAGCTTTTTCCTCAATAATCTTCTCAACTATAGATTTTTTCATTATTCTAAAGCTGCTTACCTTGACCTGTTTTGGCTTGCCACAAACAATGTTAAATAGATGGTCTGTCATAATACTGCCAAGATTTCTTACTGCTGAATGTCTTCTGGCTATAGGTATTCCATACACCACATCATAACCGTTTTCTATACTTTTCATTAGCGTGGCAAGCTCTTCCGGAGGATTTTGCAAATCATCATCTATGGTAATTACATAATCCCCCTTTGCATGACGCAAACCGCACATAATAGCATTCTGCTGACCGAAGTTTTCACTAAGCCTTATAAGCTTTATAGCAGCATTACTGTTACGTGCTGTCTTCATTTTGATAAAGCTGTCATCTATGCTACTGTCATCAACCAGAATAATCTCATATACTTCCGTAATGGCAGTTAAAGCCTTTACTAATCTTCTGCACAGCTCCTGTATTGACTGAGAGCTATTATATACAGGTACAATAACTGAAATACTGCCATACATCTATAAATCCTCCAATATGTTTGTTATAACTTCCCCTATATAATCTAGCTCTACCGAGTTAAGGTCAGGATATATTGGAAGTCTTAAAACACATTTGCCTACCCGTTCTGTCACTGGCAAATCCTCTGCTTTGAAGCCTAGACTTCTCCCCATAATAGAGCTGTGCAGAGGAACAAAATGTGTAGCTGCACTGATGTTTTTCTCTTTCAGCCTCTTCATTACATAAGTGCGAGCTTCTGCATCATTAAACAGTAAATAGAATATATGATAGTTAGATTCACAGTTCTCTGGCATTTTTGTCATGTTGAAAAGTCCTTGATTTACATATCCTTGTAGTAGCTTTGTATAAAAATCATGGACTTTTTGTCGTTCTCTAGCAATATAATCCATGTCCTCTAACTGACTATAAAGCATTGCCATCAATATATCCGAAGGGCTATAGCTAGAGCCGATATCTACCCAGCTATAGTTGTCCACTTCACCCCTTAAAAACTTGACTCTATCCGTTCCTTTTTGTCTTATGCAATCCGCTCTCGCTAAGAGTTCTTCATCTTTAACATTTATAAGCAAAGCTCCTCCTTCACCGCTGGTATAGTTCTTTGTGCTGTGAAAGCTGTAGCAGCCCATATGTCCAATGCTGCCGAGGTATTTGCCTTTATACTTTGCATTTACTCCTTGAGCAGCATCTTCTATTACAAAAATCTTATGCTTCTCTGCTATGTCCATTATTTCATCCATTCTGCAGCCTATACCGCCATAATGCACAGGAACTATAGCCTTTGTTCTATTTGTTATCAACTTATGTATAGAGCTTGGATCCATATTTAGAGTAGTTTCTTCTATGTCGGCAAAAACTGGCTTGCCCCCTCGAAGCATAACTGAGTTTGCTGTAGAGCTAAAGGTAAATGAGGGCATTATAACCTCGTCCCCAGGTTTTATATCTATCAAAAGCATCGCTAACTCCAAAGCATGAGTAGCTGAAGTAGTCATTAATACCTTGTTTAATCCGAAGCTTTCAGTAAGAAGCTTTTCAACCTTTGTTGTATAATAGTTATCTCCACTTATTTGACCCTTAGATATAGCATCAAGTATATATTGTACTTCCCTTTGTGCTTTATAAACTTTATTAAACGAAATCATTTATCTTCACTTCTTCACTTATAATTATTTTGTTATCTACCTTCATAAGCAGTTCATTTGCATATTTTAGGGATTCTATAGTGCCTGCGTCAGCCCACTGTCCTGCTAATGTATTGTAGGTTAGCTGATTAAGCTTAAGATAGGCATTGTTTACAGGGGATATTCCCAGTTCTCCCTTTTTAGACAAAGAAGTGTCTTTTATAATGTTAAAAACCTTACTGTCATAGAAATATATGCCCGTTACAGCCAAATTGCTGATAAATTTTCTAGGCTTTTCAACTATAGCAGTTATACAGTTTTCCTCCATAACTGCTATTCCATATCGACTGGGGTTCTGCACTTCCTTCAATAGTACCTTGGCTCCTATACCTTGCCTTTTGAATTCCTCTACATAGGGCTTAATACTGTGAGTAGTTATGTTGTCTCCCAAAATCACAGCTATCATGTCTCCTTCTGCAAAGTCTTCTGCCAATAACAATGCATGAGCTATTCCCTTTGGTTCATGCTGCACCTTATAGGTGGCTTTACAGCCAAGCTTACTGCCATCACCTACGAGCTTGCGTATATCTCCTATATGCTCCTCGCTGCTGGTTATTAATATATCGATAATTCCAGCTGATACCAGCTGTTTGATAGGATTAAATATCATTGGCTCTCTTCCTACCATAAGCAGATGCTTGTTGCAGATATAAGTCAAAGGATTAAGTCTGGTACCCTTACCACCTGCCAATACAACACCTTTCATTGTTCTTCCTCCAACTGAATATTAATCAAACATTTTCTATATACCATTTAATAGTGCTTTTTAGAGCTTCATCAAAAGCGTGTGTTGGGCTCCATCCAAGCTCATCTATAAGCTTCTGTGCACTTATAGAATAGCAGCGGTCATGTCCCTTGCGATCTTCCACATAGCTTATGAGACTATCATTTAATTTAAGCTTCCTACTGTCGCCCTCTGGGAGCAGTAGCTTTAGCTCTTTAATTATCTTCTTTACAAGCTGTATATTTTGAACTCTATTGTTTGAGCTTATATTATAAATTTCACCGATTCTTCCGTTATACATTGTATCAAGCACTGCACTACAGTGATCCTCAACATATATCCAATCCCTCATCTGAAGACCGTCTCCATAGATAGGGATTTGTTGCCCGCTTAAACACCTATCAATTACCATAGGTATCAGCTTTTCCTTATGTTGATAAGGTCCAAAATTGTTAGTACAGCGTGTTATCATTGCAGGCAGTCCGTAGGTATGATGATAAGATAATACAAGCAGGTCTGCCGCAGCCTTACTGGCAGCATAAGGATTGCCGGGCTGTACTTTATCACTTTCTACAAAGCTATAATCAATACCAGCACCATAGACCTCATCAGTAGAAATCTGAATAAACTTACTTACGTTATGTTTATGTGCAGCCTGTAATAGCACTTGTGTACCCAGTACATTGGTTTCAATAAAAACTCTACTGCTTTCTATACTTCTATCCACATGAGATTCGGCAGCAAAGTTTAAAACATACTGGGGCTTATGTTCCTCAAATATGGCATCCACGACAGCAAAATTACAGATATCCTCTTGGTAGAACCTATAATTATAGCTGCTTGATTCCCTAAGATTCTTTAAGTCACCTGCATAGGTGAGCTTGTCTATATTAATTATAATAGCTTCCTTATTATACCTTTGTAAATATTGTATAAAATTCGAGCCTATAAATCCCGCACCGCCCGTAATAACAACCTTCATATCTTTCTCCTGAGTTTTATAAAATTTCGCAATGTTTTATAATTTTTTGTTATAATAAGAATAAAGAAATTTTTTATGAGGTACCTTATGGAAAAGATTGATTGTTTAGGTGAATTCTGTCCTATTCCAATATTAAGAATCAAAGACCATTTAAAAAAGTCTCATAAAAATGAGCCTTTTATGGTAGTTACAGATCATAGCTGTGTACTTCAATCAATTGAAGACTATTGTAAAAAAGTCAAGCTTGATATTGAAATTGATGAAGTAATCAATGGAGTATGGGAAATCACCATAACAAGAATTTAACAGAAGCTCTTTTCTCCTATTTCCTTTAGGAAATGTATAAATTCCTTTACTCTTTTGTTCATGTCAGGGTCTCTTTTGTATACAATATAAATATCGTAATTTAAATCCATATCAACAACATCGATAATTTTCAACTGCTTTGAATATAATTCTTTCTTAATTGAGATGTAAGGAAGTACCGATAATCCATGACCCTTTAAAACACTGGACTTTACAGATTCTGTGGAGTCTAGCGAAAATAATATATTATAGTCATTGATATCAACCCCATGCTCTTTAAAGTTATTATCTATCTGCTTTCTGCACTTATCCTTATCATGCAACATAATCAATGGATATGCCTTTAGCTCTGCTAAATTAATTTCCTCCTTAATGTCAAAATCAGTTGATGCAGTCAAAATCAAACGATCAGTACCAATCTTTGAAACTACAAGACTGGGATCATTGGGTTTGCCTTGTATAAAGCCTACATCGCATATATCACTAAGTATATTACTCTCTATTTGATTTGAAAGATTTGAAGTCAAATTATAATCATAATTAGGAAAGCGTTCTTTTATCTTATATATTGTACAGGGAAGTGCATATGTTGCCATAGTGGGACAAGCCTCTATTCTAATCGTACCATTTCTTTTGTTTATGGCTGCTAAGTCTTCCGTCATATTATCATAGGTCTTAACTAAGTTTTTTGCATATTTCGCTACAATAATACCAGCCTCAGTCATCTCAACACCTTTGTTGCTTCTCTCTAAGAGCTTGTAGCCCAAGCTGTCTTCTAATCTTTGTATCTGCTGGCTAAGTGCAGGCTGAGAGATATGTGAGCTATATGCTACCTTAGATATACTTCGAATATTTGCAACCTCACAAAAATACTTTAAATACTCAATATGCATGATTTCAACCCCTTTTTATGTTGTAAACTTATGGACACACTTCATTTAAATTCAAATACTTAATTTTATTATAAGAATATTATGTATCAATATCATTATAACATGCATTTTCGCCATAAATAAAGCTTATGACGAAATTCGTACTATAACTTACTGTTATATAGTATAAGCACATCATATGCTTGTGAAATTTTGTCTATGTTATAATCATGATAAAGGGTCTTTGTTAAATATATATCTAACGAGGGAGGGAAAACAATGTCCGAAACAAATATAAGTACTCGTACTTCATCAAGAGCGAGAACAAATACCAAAAAGAAACCTAAGGTCAATCAGATTCCATTTGGTATTGCAATGTTTGTTGGTGTTATTGCCTTTGGAATATTTTTATCTACAATATCACCTAAGCTTGCACTTTTCTGGATCCTAGGCTGCTCTTTTGGGTTTATATTACAAAAATCACGTTTCTGCTTTACAGCATCCTTAAGAGACCCATCCTTAACAGGAAGTACCTCAGTTACTCGTGCCGTATTGATTGCTTTTGCAGTAACAACTATTGGTTTCACAGCAATTAAGTATGGTGCCTACCTAAAAGGTCTTCCAATACCAGGACAAAGCTACATCGTACCAATTAGCTTAGCTACAGCAGTAGGTGCTTTCATATTTGGCATAGGCATGGTAATAGCAGGCGGTTGTGCATCAGGTACCTTAATGCGTGTAGGTGAAGGCTTTGGAATGCAGATGCTTTCATTATTATTCTTCGTTATAGGCTCACTTTGGGGAGCTCATGATTTTGGGTGGTGGAAGCTAAATTTCATATTAAAGGGTCCAAAGATATTTCTACCTGATATATTCGGCTGGGCAGGTGCATTAGTAGTTCAACTGCTGGTTATCGCCGCACTATATATATTGGCAGACAAATGGGAAAACCGTAAATTAAATGGAGAACAAAGTCACTAGAATAAATTTTGAGGAGGATTTTAAAATGGCTAAAGAAGTTGTATTAGATTGTATGGGAGAGGCATGTCCAGTGCCACTAATTAAAACAGAGAATGCATTAAAAAAATTAGAGATTGGTGATGTACTTATAGTTCAAATAGACCATAGCTGTGCTATGAAGAATGTACCAGAATGGGCTAGAAAAGAAGGTCACAACGTAGAAATAGAAGAAGTTGACGATGGTGAATGGGAAGTTGTAATCGAGAAAGCAAAATAACCTTTACGGGGGTGTAATTTTGGATATAAAAAAGAATAAGTATTATCAAGCATGGTTCAAAAACGCTTGGACCTATGTAACCGGTGCAGTTTTATTATCATTGTTTCAAATAGTAACAATGATTACTAGCAATGACCCCTGGGGAGTTTCTGGTCCTTTGGCAAATTGGGGTGCATGGATATATAGAGCT
>JBAVGO010000065.1:0-13010 GCA_049684915.1 Lutisporaceae bacterium
GTATATGAATTAAACACCTTATCCACTTCATCATCCACAGTAAACCACATGCCTTCTGTCTCTAGCTCTTGGAATAATGAAAGTGTAATTCTTTCAAAGCCTAGGTTCTGATGGTTATGAAACTGTACCATTTTGTAGGCTGGTACTGCTTCCTTTATCTTCACATCTCCGAAGCTGACTTGCGTGCGTTCAATTTCTTTATTCTTAAACTCCCTTATAACTCTAACGTCAGTCTCCACAAAAGGAACTGTAAAGTAGTTCATGTCAACAGGGAATACGTGAGCTATTCTGTTGGTTATATCCAGGCTCTCCACCATATACTGCATACTATCATGTATGTATATTGCCTTTGGATGCACTTCATGGAAAGCCAGGTATTCATCCATTTCTGTTATTACAGTACCAGTCATTTTATTTACAACCTTATAGGTTTTGTTATTTATATTTCTCAGACTATAATCCCCTGATGGAAACTCATTACCAGTCCAAGCAAACCTTCCACTGTCGTTTTTTAGCTCTTTTGCTTCTATTAATACAGGAACTATTTCTCCTAAATCAGGGAATATTGCCGCATCATCCAGACTTAGTGGCAGTTCAGCCGCAGCTGCTCTAACATGTGCCAGCTGTATGAATAGGTTGTTCTTGTCTATAACTGCGTTCTCCACTCCGCTTTCAAAAAGCCAGTCCTTATTGATGGCAATGTACTGATCGTTAGGCGTAACATCCAGAATAAGTACACCGTATGATTTTCCGCCACGTCGTCCTGCTCTTCCTAGCTGCTGCCAGAAGGATGCCTTTGTACCAGGAAAACCAGCGGAAATAACCAAATCCAGCTTTCCAATATCTATGCCAAGCTCAAGAGCATTTGTGGATACCACGCCTGCCAGCCTGCCACTTGACAGCTTGTTTTCTATTTCCTTTCTTTCTTCCGGAGTATAACCTCCCCTATAGCCGCTTACCATGTGAGACAGGTTACGACCCAAGGTGGGCTTGTTGTCCATATCTGTAAGCTTATCTCTTACTTCCTTTAGCACAACCTCAACCTCTCTGCGAGTTTTGCAAAAGGTAATGAACTTTATGTCCTGTTCCACCAGAGAGGGTATAAACTCAGAAGCTTCTGCCTCTGGAGATCTTCTATACTGTGTATCTCTAACTAGAGGTGGCTGCCAAAACACAATTGTCTTTTCAGCAGATGGCGACCCATCTCTATTAATTATCTCAAAAGGTTCTCCTGATATGTTCTCTGCTAGTTCTTTTGGGTTGGCAATTGTTGCAGAGCTGCATAGAAACTGCGGACTGCATTTATAGTAATTACATATTCTTCGAAGCCTTCTCATTATATTTGCCATATGAGAGCCAAAGGCTCCTCTGTAGTAGTGCAGCTCATCAATTATTATAAAGTTCAGCCTTGAAAATATATGATTAAAGCCATATACACTATGGTTTGGTATAAAGGAACTATTTAACATTTCAGGATTTGTAAGTATAATGTTTGCATTTTTCCTTATTCTAGAGCGTTCATTATTAGGAGTATCCCCATCATATATTCCGGCTTGAATCCTCTTTGGCCCAAAATGCTCAAGTATTGGAACTAGATTTCTATACTGGTCGTGAGCTAATGCCTTAGTAGGGTATAGAAATATTGCTCTTGTTGTTGGATCCTCCAGTATTTTTTGTACTACAGGCAGTAAAAAGCTAAGCGTCTTTCCGCTGGAGGTAGAGGTAGTTATAACTATATTTTTACCCTGTTCTGCAGCTTCAAACATCTCAGCCTGATGACAGTATAGCTGTTCTATCCCTTGGCTTTTTAGAAGCTCTTTAAGCTCATCGGATAGGTTTCCCGGGAAATCAACATAATTCGCTTGCTTTGCAGGAATTGTCTTCTCTGCAATTATTCTATTTTCAAAGCCTTTAAGGTTTAGTAAGCCTTCTGTTACTGTTAATCCCATAGTAAAATTGAGCTCCTTCCAATTATAATAATTATCATATATTATTATTTTATCATAATAGTGCATACATCAAAACAAAGGCTGAATGATTTATCCAGCCTTTGATATATTAATATATATTACTTTCTTTTTAATTTTTAAATTACATAGGGCTGTACAAAGCTTGGTAAATTTTCTTTACTTCTGCTGCAGCTTATTATAAAGTTTACACTATATTGCTCTGCAAGTACTTTTATATTGTTTATGAAATCCTGAAGACACTCGTCTTTAGCCTCTGATATTAGCTTGTGACCGTCTATAAACACTTCTTTGGTGTCATAGTTTTGAGATATTACACCGCAGATAAAACCATAAAAGGATTTTAAGTTTACCATATTGAATTGCCCTGTTTCAATGAACCTTAGACTTTTGTCCAAATCATAAATATGCTTTTTGTCCCTGTCAATGTAAACTACTGAACCATCCGAAGCCTTGCTGGTCTCATTTGCCATTGCAATCATCCTTTTTGTTTTGCCTGAACCTTTAATTCCGATAATAAACTTAACCATTTTTATTACCCCCTGTCTATTGTTTTAGTCATATTAAGTAGTATTAAGAGCTCCGATATTTGTCCGAAGCCTTAGAACATAAAATGTAAAGAATTGAGATGAGATTTTCTTCATGCTAATAATTATTAATAATTATGTACTTTAGAACTAATGATTGAAAATCATTTTGGGAATTGATAATAATTAAGTTCTTAATTGTATATTCTATAATACCTTTAAATTACCTTCTCAGTTTTCTAAATTTTATATATTATTTACAACTTTATATAACTATTAATAGTATTTATTTTATTTGCTAAATTATTCACCTTTTTCCTAAGACTTGTAAGTTTTTAGTAGGGGATGACCTGTGTGTCATCCTGCAAAAATTCCTCGCTGCTATACCTCTACCAGCTCCTTTGTGAAGTGGTTCAACACCTCTACTCCGTCTTCTGTGACCATTACCAAGTCTTCTATACGGATACCAAATTCCCCTTCCAGATATATCCCCGGCTCAATACTGAAAACCATCCCGGGCTTAAGTATTACCTCACTGCTCTCTGTTATATATGGCATTTCATGTACCTCCAGTCCTATTCCATGACCGGTTCTATGTAGGAAATACTCTCCATAGCCATTGTCAGCAATGTGCTTTCTAGCTGCATAGTCTACCTCACAAGCCTTAACTCCCGGCTTTACCTTGTCTATTGCCAGCTGTTGAGCCTGTTTTAGTATCTCATATACCTTCTTATATTTCTCGGAGGCTTGACCTATTACAACGGTTCTTGTTGTGTCAGAGCAATAGTTATCAGCTATACAACCAAAATCTATTACCACTGCATCGCCTTCCTTAAGTATTCTATCTGCGGTATTATGATGAGGTAATGCACTATTTGATCCTGAGCCGATTATAGATGGGAAGGACGTTGCTGTAGCTCCTAGGGCTTTCATTTCTCCCTCTAGAATATCTCTTACCTCAGTTTCTCTTAGCCCCTGCTTAATTCTATTCAAAATATTACTTAGTGCTTTATCTGCAATCTGTGAAGCTTTCCTCATTTTTTCCGCTTCAATGCTTGACTTACATTGGCGCAGCTCTCCTATTACTTCTGCGGCATGAACATATTTAACTCCCTTCAAAGAACTAAATATCTTATTAAAAGCTGTAAACCACATTGTTTCTTCAATAGCCACAGTACAATCCTGCAAACCATATTTTTCTGCCACAAGTTTTATTATGTCCTGTGGATCCTGATTATCGTTCCAGCTGTATATTTCATCAAACTCTGCTTTCTCTTTTACTTCACTTTCATACAGCTTTGGAACTATGAACACACTTTCCCCACTATGGACTAAAATATTCACCAGTAGTCTTTCCCCTAAGAACGTGTTAAAGCCTGTCATATAAAACATGTTTGAAGAGGGGCTTAACACCATTGCTTTTATATTTTTTGATTTCATAATTTCAACTGCTTTTTCCATCACTGCTTTGTATGTTTTCATTAGTTCACACCCCTTAAAATTTATATATACTAATATATTACCAATTTTCTATCAGTAATACAAAATAAAATATATTTTGATAAAGATTTATCATACATGTATATGAATCAAGGAAAATGTTTTGCACAATTTGAATAAGATGCGACATAGTTAATGACGGGAGATGAACTTTGAAAACTGAATAATACGGTATTTTTATTCATTGTATCAATTGATTTATGAATTGCAGTATGTTTCCAAATGCGATATTATTTACCTAATAGAGTAAGTCCTAAATATATTATGATTTTTTTTAGAAGGGTGAAGATTTAATGATATTTGAATATAATAAAAAATTTAAAAAGGACAAGTATAAAAATATTAACAGAAGGTTTGAGGTGGAATTAACTGATTATATAAAGAAAGAATTTCATATGCTGAATTTGCAAACAATGAAAATACAGTTAGAATTGAGCAATTATTTAATAAGAGCTATAGAAGGCAAAGCAATTCCTGAAGAGAACAGAATAATATTAGATTATAGTAAATTTTCGCATGTAATAGGCTTAAAAAGAAGAAATAAAATATGGAATGAAACTATACTTAAAAATAATGAATACGTATATAGCACGCTTCATCATGAGCTACAGCATTTAAGGAATAACTTAGAATTAAAACATTTGTTTGATAAAATTCAGAACTCTAATACTTGCACCTTTATTAAAACTGCAATAATTAAATTTATTGATGAATTTATTGCTACATTTGAGTCTAGAAAAAGATATAACGTTGATATGGGTTCCAGAGAAGAGGCTATCAAGTTATTGCAAGATATAATAGAAAATAAAAACAATTATCAATCTGATGAAATTATGTTTGCATTTTTCCTCTTAGTTGATACCGTGTCTTATGCAATAGCTGAAAGTATATGTTACCCAGTAGCAGCTCTAGATATAAAATTTGATGAGATTACTTCAAAGATAAGCAACAGATGGTTTTATGAAGTCAAAAACCTTCTTAAAGAGTATCCAGATATTAATTTCATAAATCACATTGATTTACTAATAAATATGTTGACTGAATTCGCAGAAAAGGCTAATGTTGATATACAATACTGGCATCAGTTTGACAAGGATTGTTTAGAGTATAACATATAGCATATAATATCTAATTTTTTAATGGATTATAGTCTTAAGTAATATATAGTTTGATGTTTAAGTATGAATATCAAAAAGGAAAATAGTTAATTAAATTTTAAAAAGGTACCGTATTATTCAGAATGAATTCTAAGGTATCTTTTTATTTTTACGACGTATTTCAAGAATGATGCGATATGACAATCAAATATTTGCCCCAAAATAGTAATTGCCTTGAGACATAAGTTTCAAGGCAATATACTACTAGATTGATATATCTACATTTTTTCCAAGGTTAGGATTAACGCTAAGTTCAATAACTTTCTTTGTTAGGGCAATACCTACTTGCTGATTAAGAGATGCTTGATTCATAGAAATTGATAATGCTACTCCTTATGAATATAATATAAAATTTTCTAGCACAAATATATAATTTCTAATGTAACAATAATCAAAGGTTTTCATAATATATATAGATGATTATTTTCAAGCACTATTAATGATTTACCATAAGCATCAAGCTTCAAGCTCTGGAGGTTTTATTATGATACTTGGCATGGATGGAAGGGTTATAACCTGGCATATAGGCTCAGGTCTTGCAACCTATACAACCAATCTGCTAACAAATATACAAAAACATGATGACTTAAATAGCATATTTATGTTTTATCCCTATGATAGCAAGACAGACTTATTTGATATCAACAGTATCCCAAAAAGTATGCTTACAGGAGAAAGACGTTCAGATTTTTGGAACAAGGTTTATCAGGTACAGTGGAAGCTCGACTTCCCTATTGATTTCTTCCATAACACAGTAAATGGAATAGGATTGCCGACAAACATAAAATGTAACAATGTAGTTACTCTCCATGATGTTATCCCCTATGTAATGCCTGAAACCGTTGATAGAGCTCATTTAGATTATACCTTCAAAAAAACTCCCTATATAGTTGAAAATGCCACTCAAATAATAACAGTATCAAACTACTCAAAATCTGACATTCAAAGGTATTTTGGAGTAAGTGATGACAAAATCACAGTAACACATTTAGCCGCTGATGACATCTATCAACCTATGGATAAAGAAAAAGCAAGAAGTGTAATCTTCAACAAATATGGTGTAGATAGACACTATATACTGTATCTAGGCGGCTTTAGTCCACGTAAAAACATTGCAAGATTGATACAGGCATTTCAGATAGTAAAAAACAACTATGAGAAGCCTATAGACTTGCTTATACTAGGTGAGCATTCTCGCTCCTACTCTTTCTTATGGAGCCTTGCAGAAAAGCTGAACCTAACTGATAATGTGAAGTTTTTAAATTTTATACCTACTGAGGATTTACCGTTTTTCTATAATGGTGCTGATGTTTTTGTATATCCTTCTCTATATGAAGGCTTTGGCTTGCCACCTTTAGAAGCTATGCAATGTGGGACGCCTGTAGTAACCTCGAAGGTTTCATCCATACCTGAAATAGTTGGAGATGCAGCTTTACTAGCAAATCCTTATTGCATAGATGAAATTGCAGAGCAGATACTAAGGCTTCTGTCAGATCATAGCCTATGGCAGCGATACAGTTTATTAGGTCAATCAAAAGCAAAGGAATATTCTTGGGACAAGACAGCCGAGAAAACTTTAGAAGTATATAGGAAGTGTATGAAAAAATAATTTTTTTATTTTTTACACAATATATCTATGTTACTCCTAATTTTACTAAGGAGCTGATTGGCATTGTCAAAGTATATCAAAGTTTTCTCCTTATGCAATGAAATAAATCTAAACAAGCTTGCAACACATTTTGGAATAAGTAAAAAATTCAAATGGGAAGAATATCTCACATTGGATAATAAGCAGCTACAGGGCATAGTAAGAGAGCCTGAGGGCAAGATAGTTAAATTGTTTTACTTTGGTTCAGCTGTATTTGTAAACATGGAGCATCATGAAATTGTAGACTTTGTAAATTATATGAAGACGATTGAGAAAGGTGTAGCAAATGCCAGCTATAAATATCAGGATGATTATAAGATTGTAGTAAATAATGAGACTCCAACCATACACTTTGAGTATATGAATGTAAATAACTATGAAGATTATCATTTAAATATATTGGCAGTTATACTAGCTAAGTCTGTTGCATTGGAAAGAATAGAAGAGGGTCTTGATAGTCTATTGGACGAAATGGAAGAAATTATAATGAAGCTTGAAAAAGGAAAGCTGGCAATCAGCGATTCAAAGCTAGCTAAAACTGCTGCAAATATATTGAAGTATAAATTTAATACGATATCATACTTAATGCTTTTGGATAAACCGGATATAACATGGCTCAATCAAGAATCAGAAATCCTATATAATGAGCTTTCAAAGCTATTTGAGCTGCATGATAGATATGACAAAATAAAAGCTAAGTCTGAAACCCTTATGGATATTACAGAAGTCTTTTCTACTTTGACTCATCAGAAAAGAGGAAATATACTTGAATGGATGGTCATAATACTGATCGCCATTGAGCTAGTGGTTGCTCTTCTTGATAGACTTTTTTAACAGAAATGCTGTCAAAATCGGACAGCATTTCTGTTTGATTTAACCTTTAAACTTCACCATTATCCTCATGTTTGTCATGTGTTACAAGGTCGATGCCACCTAATACTAAGTGTGCTAAACCAAAACCTGCGATACCTGCTCCTGTTATTGGATATGCCGCATATGCAGCAAAACCAGCAGCTGTAACAGCTGTTCCCAGAAGTGTAGGAATAAGTCCTTCTCTTATTTTATTATCCATTATTGCACCTCCTAATCTAAAATCTTTGATTTTTTTAGGGGCTCAAAACATATCGCATTAAACAATTTACATTTATAAAATAGTGCGATATGTTTTCCGCTGTTTATAGAACACATAAATTTCATTGATTTTTGTAAAATACATGAAAATCGGTCATGTATTTTGTTGCTAATTAATTTGTGTGTTCTATATAGTTTAGTTTTTTACAAAAAAAAAATAATATGCCTGACAATCATTTCACCGATTGTCAGGCAATGTTTAAAGTGTATTATTATTTTAATAATTATCCGCAGCTATTTCAAAGTAAGCTTGTGGATGCTTGCAAGTGGGGCATGTTTCAGGTGCTTTGCTGCCATAATGGATATGCCCGCAATTTCTGCATCTCCATGCAGTGTTTTCTTCTCTTTCAAATACTTTATTGCTTTGGAGATTTTCTAAAAGCTTAGCATATCTTTCTTCATGCTCTTTCTCTACAGTAGCAACATTTTTAAAGAAAGTAGCTATTTCTGTGAAGCCCTCTTCTTTTGCTACTACTTCAAACTCTTTGTACATGCTAGTCCATTCATGGTTTTCACCTGAAATGCAATCTTTTAAATTTTCTTCTGTATTTCCTATTCCTTTTAAAAATTTAAAAATCAACTTAGCATGTTCTTCTTCATTTCCTGAAGTTTCTTCAAATATTGCTGCTATTTGCTCGTAGCCTTCCTTTTTGGCAGCCTTTGCAAAGTATGTATACTTGTTTGTTGCCTTAGACTCTCCAGAAAAAGCTTCCATTAAATTTGCTTCTGTTTTGCTTCCTTTAAGCTCCATATGTACTCCTCCTTTTACTTTGTGAAAATAAAATCTCATCTTTAGTATATTTAGATATCAATGAATTAATAAATCCATCTATATCAAAATCCTTATAATAGCCCTTTAGAATGTTATCCAAACCCGATAACGCACAGGATATATCACTATTGTCTAGTTGCATTTCTTTTATGGCGGCATTAAACTCATCAATGTCTACTACATAGTATTTATCATCACATTTTATAATAAAATCCAGAAACAAATCTTTTATTATCCATTTTTCGTCTTTTCTATCTACACTAACCATATCTACATAATATTTATAAATATCAGATTTATCAAAAGTAATATCCTTGTATTGCGTCAACACGTATATACCTATGTTTTCCTCAGGAAACAAATTATATTCTATGTATTCGTGATAGGGATGATTAATATATTTTCTTTTATAGTGAAGATAGTTACGATATACTACAATTTCATCAATGCAATATTCATGCTTCCGACCATCCTTGCTTACTGTCTCAAGCATTTTATCAAATTCAATTACAGTATGCTTCAAGCAACTTCCTCCTTATAAGAATTTTTTATTGAATAAACTTATTCTTAAGTTAAGTATATATATAAATGTATTTGCAGGTCAATAAAATATTTAAAAGGTAGGAATTTACAGACAATTCCCAATATTTGCATATAATCAGACTATATCGCCTGCTACAAGGTTTAGAGGGACTTTTATACTCTCGACTTCCAAAAAATATTATGTTAATATATAAATAACGGATAACACTTTAGGGAAATATAGAAATAGCAGCGAACAATTGCTGCTAAAGCTTACCTGAAATGTTTGTGAAATCTACTATTTTGAGCCCACAGATTAAATACGGGAATCTTTGTACATTGTCGTAGGGTCAGGCCTCATATTAATTATCAGAGGAAGACGTGAAACCAAGTCAGGACACCCACCTAGCTAACGCTATGGTGTCAAAATGTAGACATACGGCATTTTGGGAATCTTTTCATAGAACTCAAGCAAAAGCTTGAGTTCTATGTTTTATTTTATCTGTACTTAGGCTAGGCTTGAGCGAGTCTAGATAGTTTGTTTCTACAAGTATACATAAGTATTAAAATAATTATCTCTACTATTACAAATATCACTTCTAACTGATTACCAAAATTGTACTTGTTTATAATTAAGTCCCCTGTATTATTAAATATTATTAGTACAGGTCCTTTATAAAATGAATAATCTTGTATTCTAAATATGTTTACTTGCAAAAAATCCCACATAAAGTGAAATGAAGCAGGTAGATAAATAGATTTTGTCAGCAAGAAAGCATAGCCTAATATTATGCCAGCAAGGAACACATCAAGAAAATCAAGGGGCTTCGCGTATGTAAATAAATGTGCGACTGTAAATATTAAAGCAGCTACTATAAGTCCATATCTACTTCCAATCATTTTAACCAAATGGTTTTGAATATATGACCTATAGACAGCTTCTTCTCCAAAACCAACCATGAGGAAGGTTATTGCGCCTATCACTAAAGCCCATATAATCTGTCTTGTACCAAATATAGTAAGCCCATAACCACTAAAGGTAATAATTTTAAATAGAGAGCCAAAAATTATTACAGCTGCAATTGCTACAATTGCTGCCAGTATTCCCGATAATAATTGATGCAGCACTTTGTTTGTTCGTGCAAAACCCAGCTCTTTTATATTTTGTTTATCAATCAACTTCCAAAAAAGAGCCACTATACCTATAGCTAATAAATTATACATTGATACAAACATCAAGAAGTCTGGAGCACTATACAATTTCTCTGTTAATGCTAAAACATCTGTTATATTTACGCCCTTAATAGCAAGCATTATAGTATATACAAAAGTAACCACTGTTGACCAAACTACATTTAACAAAAAAACTAAAACAAATACTCCAGCAATTTCTAAAACCCTTAATACATTACTCTTTCTTATATTTTTCTCCACACAAAAGTCCCCCTTAGTTATATCTCATTTATAGGTATTCCCTTTATTATCTTTTCCCACTCCAAATACTTATTAAGCTTCTGAACAAAAGCCTCTAGATATTGTTGATCCTTAATATCAAATCTTTCTTTGCTTGGGCTATCTATATCAAGCACCCCATATATGATGTCATCCTTAATTATTGGTATAACTATCTCAGAGCTTGATGCACAATCACAAGCAATGTGTCCAGGAAATAAGTGAACATCAGCTACCAGCTGAGTCTTCCTCTCACTAACTGCTGTACCACAAACTCCTTTGCCTAGCTTGATACGAGTACATGCTGTCTTACCTTGGAAGGGACCTAGTACCAGCTGACCCTCCTTAATTAAATAAAAACCAGCCCAGTTTATATCTTCTAAATTGTTGAATAAATGTGCAGCTGCATTTGCAAGCCTCGCCAACCAATCGGATTCACTAGCTAATAACCCCTCTAGCTTCACATTTAGTATTTTATAAAAGGTATCCTTATCAGGTGCAACTATTTTTTTGTTATCCTGCATTGTTGTTTCCCCACCCTTTCTTTTTGCCTGTTTACTTATTATTTATTATATAATATAGGCAACTCGGTGTAAAATCTTACTTATTACTCTATAATAATTATAACCATATATAAAGGGTGCAACATATAGTAACTTTTGGAGGTAATATGATTTTATTAGAAAGAGAATTTTATACAAGAGATACTATTACAGTGTCCAAGGAATTGTTAGGAAAGGTTCTGGTGCATAAAACAAAGGAGTATAGTGTCGCAGGTAGAATCGTTGATGCAGAGGCTTATATGGGTCCTCTGGATAAGGCTGCTCATTCATATGGTGGAAGGAAAACTCCAAGAGTGGAGATAATGTACCACGAGGGCGGTTACAGCTATGTTTTTACTATATATGGGATGTATCAATGCTTCAATATAGTCACAGAAAAGGTTGGTAAGCCTCAAGCAGTGCTTATAAGAGCTTTAGAGCCTGTCGCTGGTCTAGAGCTGATGGCACAGAATAGGTTCAACATGGACTATAGGGATTTAAGTAATACCCAAATCAAAGGCTTAACTAATGGTCCGGGTAAGCTTTGCATTGCCATGAAAATAGGTAAAGAACAGAACAAAATTGATATTTGCCATAAAAACGGAGTTGACGACATCTATGTATATGATGACGGATATAGTGATTTTGAAGTGGACGCCTCACCACGTATCAATATTGACTATGCAGAGGAATATGTGCTCATGCCTTGGAGATTTTTTATAAAAGGCAATAAGTATGTATCAAAATAAAAAAAGCTGCAGTTATGCAGCTTTTGGTGTCTTTTTCTTTGCAAATGCCAGTATTCCTCCTAATGCAATGGATAAGAAGGCGGCATATAGTACCCTATAGTTTTCAGGTAGCATGAAGGTTATTGAATGAGCTGGTATCCAGAATAATGGAATTGTTTTTATAATTACAAAGCTGATAAAGCTATTCCAATCTATTTTTGCCACTACATCCTTAAGTTTAACTCTAAATATCTTTGAAAGCTTTCCTTCGCCTAAATCTATAAAGGTATCAGTTACCCTATGAAACGCCATAAAGGTTGGTGCAAAAAACAAATTCATAAATGCACTTGTCAAAAATGAAACTAAGAATGCAGCTCCAAACCCTGCTTCCAAAGCTGGCAGATAATGAATCTTCTGTGCCGCAATAACGCCTTGGTTGAATATCTTAAATATTATTACAAATACCATACCTAATAAGCCCCAAATCAAAACTTTATAAATGAATCCTACAGGCTTTTTCCAATCCTTTGCTAAAATTCTTACAGCCAACAATTCTCCCATTGTAGCTAGAATTGAATACTTTACAAAAGCCATTATATAGGGATGTGCTTTTGTAGTAAGCTCAAACCAATGTCTAGTATCCTCCACTGCCAAAAACACACCTATGGCCAACAAAATTCCGACCCAAATAAAATCAAATTTTTTCAAAAAAACACCCCTTTAATTTAAATTCCATAATATTATATCATAGAATTTACTTAGTCACTAATCTGTATATAATTAACTCCATTAATTTTATACAGCTCTTGAAGAAGCCTTGCGTTTGATATTTTCTTGTTTGTCACTGCCTTTACCTTCACAGTAACAAAATTATCTTCTGCTGCCTCTACTGAAATATTGCTAAATAACATCTCAAACTCATGCAACTTGTTGCCTAATAAATCAATCTGACCATCAATATTTTGCATTTTTAACAAAATTATCATCTTACCACTTTTACCATAAAATAGATACTCGAATTTGGAGAAAATAACGAGTATTATCAACACCATAGAGGTAGTAAT
>JBAVGO010000066.1:0-10517 GCA_049684915.1 Lutisporaceae bacterium
CAAGCATATACTGGCATATCATATTCTACTTGTTTAACGAAATCAAGCTTTGATATAGCGTTGATTTGACCTTTAGTTAATTCAACAGCCATACCTGGGATTATTTTATATTCATGCTTTGGAGTTGTATCACCCATGATCTTCTTTACAAGACCTTTTTTATTGCTGTCAATTTCTTCGTTGAATACTATTATTACTGGTAGTATATCGTTTTCACTTGAGTTATTTAATTTTTCTTCAAGATTGTCAAACAATTTGTTTTTATCCAAATCTGCTTGGATTTCGATTTTGTCAGCTGCTACTGTAGCTGTTTTGTCTTGAGGTGCTGCAAAGTATA
Organism: Lutisporaceae bacterium; assembly: GCA_049684915.1. Classification (GTDB taxonomy): domain Bacteria; phylum Bacillota; class Clostridia; order Lutisporales; family Lutisporaceae; genus GWB2-37-7. The sequence goes on from JBAVGO010000066.1 coordinate 338, forward strand.
TGGCACTTGTTGCCAACATGGACACGATAAGCATAAACACTAGTATTCTTCCTAAGTTATGTTTCATTAAAATTCCCTCCAATATTTTGTTTTTTTTTACATTGAATGATAACCCAGACCCTGTGAAATGGAAACATTCCCCCCTTTCTTGCACATACAATACTTGTACTAAAATGATGGTTATTACATATATACTCATAATCCAACAAAAATAGATAAAATAGAAAGTAAATATATCAATTAAATAAAGGAATATGGAAAACATGTATATTACAATTACAAAATACGTGCAATAAATAAAAGTAGAATTGTTACTATGAGTTATATGTATATTAGAATTACAATTTAATTATAATGAATAGAATTTGAAATGTCAATATTAAGAAAATTTAAAATAGTTTCTTATATCTGAAATAGAAGAAGGGGTATGAGATAGTAATCTCATACCCCTTGGTATTTTATATCTAAGGATTAAAGGTCATTTCCTGTCAAAACTAAACCGCTTCCTCCCGCACTGATGTCAAAGAAATAGCTACCTGTTCCAGCATAGGAATAAACCTTTATTTTATATGTACCAGTAGTAGTTGGGGTGAAGCTTATTGATTCTTGTCTAGTACTACCTGTTCCACTTGCTACTTGTGTTCCACTAGGATTATATAAATATATGTCGAAGTCTGGGGTACTTGAGCCTGTCCAGTTGGGCATTATTAGGGAAATATTAATATTATAGCTAGTATTAGTTACATTAAAGGTATAGTAGTCGGATTTTCTTACTGTATTTATAGTGCCTGAAGTATACATATGAGCTGGAACTGCAATGTTTGTTCCAGTAGTGTAGTTACCAGCCAATTTAACTGCAGCAAAAGCATCTAATCTGCCATAGCCATAATCAATATCTTGACCTGAAGTAGCCCAATCAATAGCTGTTGTTGCTATTGTGTTTTTAATTTGAGCAGGTGTCAGATTTGGATTTGCATCAAGCATTAAAGCAGCTGTACCAGCTGTGAATGGTGTTGCCATACTTGTTCCACTCATTACTTGATAACCATTTGTTGAATTTGCTGTAGCTGCCATTATATTAACGCCTGGTGCTACAATGTCTGGCTTAATTCTCCCGTCAGCTGTTGGTCCTCTGCTTGAGGAATAAGCAAGGTAGAAGCCTTTTTCTCCAACATCGGCCATATTTCCTACTGTAATAGCGTTTGCTGCAGCACCTGGTGCACCTATAGTATATTTAGCAGGACCTTCGTTGCCTGCGGCAACAAAACAAACGATTCCGTTCTCAACTGCATTATTTACTGCTAGTGAAGTTGCATCTGTTCCATCAGAGCTGCCACTTGTTCCAAGACTTAAGCTTATAACTTCTATTCCATAAGTAGCTTTGTTAGTAACTACCCAGTCTATACCTGCAGTTACATTGCTCATTGAACCACTTCCATTTGCATCAAGAACCTTTACACCTACAAGAGCTGCTCCAGATGCAACACCTTTGTATAGTGAATTTCCTTCACCTGTTCCTGCTACAATACTTGAACAATGAGTACCATGTCCGTTATCGTCATAAGGAGTTGTTAGGTTGTTAATATAGTCTTTCCAAGCAATAACCTTTCCACCGTCTAAATCAACGTGAGCTGCATCGATACCAGTATCGATTACAGCAACAACTATATCAGTTGTGGAGTATGAGGTTGCACTTCCATTTCTATCACCAGTTACACCGAAATCTGTAACGGCTTTATCTGCACCATACCAATATGTTGCTTTGTCAAGAGTAGCATATACTGGCATATCAAATTCTACATGTTTAACGAAATCAAGCTTTGATATAGCGTTAATCTGACCTTTTGTTAATTCAACAGCCATACCTGGGATTATTTTATATTCATGCTTTGGATTTGTATCACCAATGATCTTCTTTACAAGATCTTTTTTATTGCTGTCAATTTCTTCATTGAATACTATTATGACTGGTAGTATATCGTTTTCACTTGAGCTATTTAATTTTTCTTCAAGGTTGTCAAACAATTTGTTTTTATCCAAATCTGCTTGAATTTCGATTTTGTCAGTTGCTACTGTAGCTGTTTTGTCTTGAGGTTCTGCGAAGTATATGGCACTTGTCACCAACATGGACATGATAAGCATAAACACCAATATTTTTCCAAAATTACGTTTCATAAAAACTCCTCCATTTTTTTTAATATTGAGTAATAGCTTAAATCCTGTGCAATGGAATGACCCCCCACTTCTCAAATATATAATGCTTGTACTAAAATGATGAATTATTTAAAAACAATATTAAAGATATTTATATTTGACTTACAATTAAATTATAATAAATAGACTATTATATGTCAATATTGGGAATATATTAAAAAACTTCTCGCATATGGATGGCACTAACGAAAGAAAGTGTATTTCCTTATAAATAAAGAAATACACTTTATCAGATTTATTTTACTAATGGTTTTACAACTCTGTTCAGGATACCTGTCATATATCCTATTAGAATTCCGTAGTTTACTACAGGCACATTCAATTCCTTGCATTTATCAAGTCTTGCTAATACTTCGGCTCTGTTTATCATACAAGCGCCACAGTGGACCACTAATTTGTAGTCTCCTAGGTTCTCTGAAAAATCACTGCCTACAGCCCAAGTGAAATTCAGCTTGCCTCCCACTTTGTTTTCCAACCATTTTGGTATTTTGACTCTGCCGATATCCTCGTGACTGGGATAGTGAGTACAGGCTTCAGCAATTAGTATTTTATCCCCTTCTTTAAGTGTATCGATAGCTTTTATTCCATTTAAGAACTCTCTTAAGTCTCCCTTATATCTTGCAAATAGAATAGAGAAGGATGTAAGAGGTACTTCTGCAGGAACAATTTTCGATACAAAATCAAATACTTGTGAGTCTGTAATGACAAGTTTCGGAGGCTGCTTCAAGCTGTCTAAGGCAATCTTTAACTCATGCTCTCTTACCACCATAGCACAGGCACCTGCATCCAACGCATCACGTAGCACCTGCACCTGCGGTAGTATAAGTCTTGACTTTGGAGCACCTGCATCTACAGGTGTTACCAGTATGATAATATCATTTTTATCTATCAAATCTCCTACAATAGTTTCTGGTAAGAAATCCTTAGGAGAATTAGAAATAATTATTTGCTTGAGTTCATCAATGCCCTGTCTCGTAGTTGAATCAACCTTGCAGTAAGGAAGCTTCTGGTTTTCAAACCACTTTGCAGCGTCTTCGCCTCTGGAAATATCAATCTTAGTTATCACACCGATTATCGGTATGCAGCGTTTTTGTGCTTCTTCAAGTATTGAGTTCTCCCATTGGTCAGGAACACAATCTGCTGCAATGGTAAGTAACAGCAAATCTGTTTTTGCTAGTACTTGCTTGGTTTTCTTTACCCTAAGCTCCCCTAGTTCTCCCTGGTCATCTATTCCTGCAGTATCAATAAGAGTTACAGGACCAATAGGAGAGATTTCCATGGATTTATATACAGGATCAGTAGTAGTACCAGCAATAGAAGATACTACTGCCAGCTCCTGGCTGGTTATAGCATTAATTAAGCTGGATTTTCCGGCATTTCTTTTACCGAATATTGCTATGTGAAGTCTGACACTCCTTGGTGTATCCAATTTGAAATACCTCCTTAAAAATACAAAGCTCTTTTTTTGAAGTATTCTGAGAGCTTTCTAGTATAGAATAAATTTTAGCTTCATTAATAATGTCCGCTTGTTGCCTTTTTGATTATATAAATTAATCTCTCTTTTTAAGAGTGTGACCATGCTCTTTTGAAACTGTACGTCCAATACTATGAATCTTGTTTGTAATGCAATTATTGCAATGAGCAGGGTCATCTGCCAAACAAATTTTGTTTGGATATAGAAGGTACATTTCTCTGTATTTTTGAGGTGTTACATTTGGCATAACAACATTTGCACCGGATTGCAATGCCTTTTCCCTTCCAAAGGGGTCTATTGAGCCTATAGCTGTGGTAGCAGGTAGATGTGCATTTCTAAGCAGCATTCTTGCTACTGCAACAGCCTTCAAGGTATTTATTAGCGTACCACGGCTTTCCTTTGCTAAACTAGTATCGTCATTAGGTATAAAAGGTCCGATACCTGCCATATCAACATCCAACTCTTTTAGTAGTAGTAGGTTATCTGCTAGTATCTCCATTGTTTCTCCTGGCAATCCTACCATAAAGCCACTTCCTACCTGATATCCCAAAGCTCTTAGACTTTGCAGGCATTCAAGTCTTTTATGAAAATCGGAGTCGGGATGCAAGGCTTTGTACAATTCCTCGTTAGAAGTCTCAAATCTTAGCAAATATCTGTCCGCTCCAGCTTCCTTCATAATTTTATATTCATCATATGAAAATTCTCCTACTGACAAGGTGATTGCTAAATCAGTCTTAGTCTTAATGATGCTCACAAGCTCTGCAAGCTTCTCAGCTGTATAATATGGGTCTTCGCCGGATTGCATTACGATAGATCTATATCCAAGCTTTTCAGCGTTAATCGCTGTAGCTACAATCTGATCCTTCTCTAATCGGTATCTTTCTATGTTTTTGTTTTTACCTCTGATTCCACAATACTCACAATTTTTTTTACAATAATTAGAAAACTCAATAAGTCCTCTGAGATGAATCTCATTTCCAACCTCTTTTTTTCTAATTATATCGGCAGTTTGAAATATTATATCTGAGCTTTCTTCCGGGCAATTAAGCAGTGTAAGAATTTCATATTTACTTAAGTCGTCTGTCTTAAGAGCCTTATCGCAAATATCATAGACCTTTTGCATATAGTTTTGCATTTGAAATCTCCTTTAATATTGTATAAAGATTGTTAATTTTTCTACAGAGCATAAGCTTATTATAATATTTTAAAGCACATTTTGAAATAAGTTTTAGCGATACATATAAAAATTATTAGTGTATAATAATTATGTCGAAATGTTTTGAAAATTTATTATATTGCGTAAGTTATAAAATGATATTTATATTGTGTTATTTTATTGACAATCTCGGGTAGTTTGGGTATTATGTATTTGTGAGCTCACAATATATTTTGCTATAATATGAGCTTATTTGTCAGTGATTTATATCACAAAACAGTATAAATATAAGAAAAATTAGATATTTTAGCACTAAATGATGTAAGTCATAAGAAAAACAATTACTAAAGCAATGATAGCTTGAGGAATTTATATTAATAGGAGGAACTTTACAATGGAAATGGTTAATATCACAATTGACGGTATTAAAACTCAAGTTCCAAGCGGGACAACCGTTTTGGAGGCTGCAAAATCTTTAAACATTGACATTCCTACATTATGCTTTTTAAAGGGAATAAACGCTGTTGGAGCTTGTAGAATGTGCGTAGTTGAGGTACAAGGTGCTAGATCATTACAAGCGTCCTGCGTACTACCAGTTGCAGAGGGAATGGTTGTTAAAACATCATCACCAAAGGCAAGAGAAGCAAGAAAGGGTATATTGGAGCTTATACTTGCTAGACATGAAAGAGAGTGCTTGACTTGCTCTAGAAATCTAAGCTGTGAACTTCAAAAACTTGCAGAAGAAATGGGTATTGGTGAAGTTCCATACCAAGGTTCAAGTGTTCATTATGCTGTGGACAGCACATCATCAGCTATAGTTAGAGATCAAAACAAGTGTATACTTTGCGGAAGATGTATAAATGTATGTAAGAAGGTACAAGGAACTGGTGCTATAGATTTTGCATATAGAGGTGTAAATACAACGGTTACTACATCTTACGATAAGAGTTTGGGAGATGTGAAGTGCATAAACTGCGGACAATGTATAAAAATCTGTCCTGTAGGTGCATTAAGAGAGAAAGACCAAACCCAACTAGTATGGGATGCTATATCAAATCCAAACCTTCATGTAGTAGTTCAAACTGCCCCGGCAGTAAGAGTTGCACTAGGTGAAGAATTTGGAATGCCTGTAGGAACAAACGTAGAAGGCAAGATGATAGCAGCACTTAAGAGACTAGGCTTTGACAAAGTATTTGATACGAACTTTAGTGCTGACTTGACAATATTAGAAGAAGGTACTGAGCTTCTAGGAAGATTGAAGAATGGCGGTAAGCTTCCATTAATAACCTCCTGTTCACCAGGTTGGATTAAGTTCTGTGAGCACAACCACCACGATTTCATAGAAAACCTATCAAGCTGTAAGTCCCCACAGCAGATGTTTGGTGCAGTAGCAAAGTCCTATTATGCTGAAAAAGCTGGTATAGATCCGAAGAACATATTTGTAGTATCTATTATGCCATGTACAGCTAAAAAGTATGAAGCAGATAGAGAAGAAATGAATGTTGACGATAATAAAGATGTGGATGTAGCATTGACAACAAGAGAGCTTGCAAAGATGATAAAGCAAGCTAGAATCAACTTCCCAGCTATTGAGGATGCATCCTATGACAGTATACTTGGATATTCAACAGGTGCAGCTGTAATCTTCGGAGCTACAGGCGGGGTTATGGAAGCAGCACTTAGAACAGTTGCTGATATATTGACTGGTGAAGACCTTAAAGAGATTGAGTATACAGCTGTTAGAGGAATGGAAAACATTAAGGAAGCTACAGTTAAGATAAAAGATTTGGATGTAAAGGTTGCAGTTGTTCATGGTACGGCTAATGCAACAAAGCTTTTAGATAAAATCAGAAAAGGCGAAGCTAACTACCACTTTGTTGAAGTAATGGGTTGCCCAGGTGGTTGTATCAACGGTGGTGGACAGCCAATTATAATGGATAAAGAAAAGACAGAAGAGGTAAAGAAGCTTAGAGCTCAAGGACTTTATAGCATAGACGAATCAAGAAAGCAAAGAAAGTCCCATGAAAACCCAGAAGTTAAGGCTCTTTATGATGAGTATTTAGAGAAGCCAAACAGTCACAAGGCTCATCATCTACTTCATACTCACTATACAAAGAGAGATAGAGTTTAATATAAGATTTTAAAAAATAACATGCTAGAAATAGCATGTTATTTTTTGTAGTTAATTTCTATAAAATACCAAAAAGAATTCACAGAAAATTCATACTTTATTATAAGTTGTTGTATATAATGTAAATTAAAGGATTACATTATAGGAGGAGATTATAATGAAGAGGACTATTTTAGTTTCAATTCTTGTTATTGCAATGCTGCTGACTGCATGTGACTCCGATAATTCTAAACAAAATGCCTCAAAGGAAGTAAAGGTAAATGGAAACAATATAGAAAAAAGCATATCAAGATATCCTGAATATCAAGATATTGAAGCAATGTTTAGGAATAAAAGATTGGAGGAATTTCCGACATATAATACTGAAACGCTTAGGGGTAGATATATAGACGTAAGGAGCAGAGATATATCTCATTTGAATTTGAAGGATAGAATGGAAGATTTAGTACAATGCCAGTTTGATAGTAAAACAAAGTGGCCTGAGAGTCTGCCTCAAGGCTTTGAACCTGAGAAAATATTGAGTATGAACAAAACCCCGGGCTTGAATATAAAAAAACTGCAAGAGCAGGGAGTGACAGGGAAGAACGTTGGAATAGGCGTAGTTGATTATGGTCTTATCATCAATCATGAGGAATATAAAGATAGATTAAAGTTTTATGATGAGGTGCATTATAAAACTAAGCAGGCACATTTTCACGGACCTTCGATAGCATCAATTTTAGTGGGTAAGAATGTGGGTATTGCACCTGGGGCAGATCTGTACTTTATCGGCAGTGAAAATTTTGATGTTGAAAAGAATGATATGATAGCGAATTTTTCTTATATTGCTGAATCAATATATAAGCTACTAGAAAAAAACAGAACCTTACCTGAAGCTCGCAAGATAAGAGTGATATCCATATCTGCTGCTTGGAGCCCTAAAAGTAGAGGCTATGATGAAATAACTAAAGCCGTTGAGGAAGCAAGTAAGCAAGGAATATTTGTTGTATCTGCTAATTTGTTTGAACAAAACCCTGAGTTCTATTTCCACGGTTTACATAGAGAAATGCTCGATAAGCCTGATGATATTGAATCCTATACACCGTACCCAGGGGAGCTATGGTTAAACATGACAGAGCATATCGATGGATTTAAGGATTTTTATCTTAAAAGCTATCGAGCCAATGAGAAAAAGAAGACTTTACTCATACCCATAGCTTCAAGAACAGTTGCAACCGCTGGTGGAGACTCAGATTATGCAATCTTTAGGCTTGGAGGTTGGAGTTTTGGTATTCCATATATATCGGGTTTGTACGCACTTTGTTGTCAGGTTGACCCGGATATTACTCCAGAGAAGTTTTGGGATGCCGCCTATAATACTGGAGAAGCTCAGAACATCGAGATGGACGGTAAAAAAGAAACTGCTGTTATGATAAATCCAGTAAAGCTGATAGAGTTTATAGGGGAATAATGAGTGCAAATTAACTTTATATTTTTTAAAAAAAAATATTTGATTAAACTCGAACGATAGTGTACAATTTTATTTGTAAGTTCGAGTTTTTTTATTATATTTTATTTAAATAATGTAAAGGAAGGTGTCTAAAGTGGAAAAGTTTTTCAAACTAAAAGAGAACGGCACTAATGTTAGAACCGAACTTCTAGCTGGTCTAACAACATTTCTTACTATGGCCTACATAATTTTTGTAAACCCAAGTATTCTTTCTCTAACAGGAATGGATAGAGGTGCAGTATTTGTTGCTACAATACTTGCAGCAGCAATCGGAACATTCATAATGGGCTTTGTTGCCAATGTTCCATTTGCACAAGCACCGGGTATGGGACTTAATGCATTCTTCACATTCACAGTAGTTTTCGGCTTAGGCTTTAAATGGGAACAAGCTTTAGCTATGGTATTTATTTGCGGTATAATTAACATAATTATTACAGTAACAAGCATAAGAAAAATGATAATCAAAGCTATACCGGTTTCGCTACAGTATGCTATCAGCGGTGGTATAGGATTGTTCATAGCTTATATAGGTATCAAGCAAGCACATTTCTTACAGTTTACTGGTGAAGCTGTAAACAAAGTAGCTGCTATCGGAGAAGGCGGAGTATTCACAGACGTAATACCTGCTATTGTTAACTTCAAGGATCCTATTGCTCAGGTTGCTTTAATCGGTGTTATAGTTACACTGGTGCTTATGTTCTTAAGAGTAAAAAGTGCTATACTTCTAGGTATAGTAATAACTACAATCGCAGGTATATTCTTCAAGGTTACCACTGTTCCTGCTTTAGCAGACATGAGCTTTGCAATCCCAAGTATTGCACCAACCTTTTTTAAGCTTGACATTGTAGGCTTGTTTGCAGACCCATCTAAGATATTTGTTGCTATTACAACAATATTTGCTTTCTCATTAACAGATACCTTTGATACTATTGGTACCTTCCTTGGTACAGGTAGAAAAAGCGGTATATTTGATGACAAGGATACACAATCCTTTGAAAAGGGTTCAGGAATGTCATCAAAGCTTGAAAAAGCATTGTTTGCAGATGCTACAGCTACTTCAATCGGAGCATTACTTGGAACAAGTAATACTACAACTTATGTAGAAAGTGCTGCTGGTATCAGTCAAGGTGGAAAAACAGGTCTTACTTCAACAACAGTAGGAATTTTATTCCTAGCTTGTCTGTTCTTAGCTCCTTTAGCTGGTATAGTCCCAGGAGCAGCTACTGCACCTGCACTGATAGTTGTTGGTATATTAATGGCTGAATCACTAGGCAAAATAGAGTGGCAAGAATTTGAAATCGCAGTTGCTTCCTTTATGACAATTGCTTTCATGCCATTTACATACAGCATCACAACTGGCGTAGCAGCAGGCTTCATATTCTATTGCATAGCTAAGCTAGTAAAAGGTAAGGGCAAGGATGTACACCCAATACTTTATATAGTAACTGGATTGTTTATACTAAGCTATGTAATAAACGCATTAATATAAATTAGTTAAAATAAGCAAAAGCCAAAGGCATTAGCCTTTGGCTTTTGTGGTTCTATAATAAATGTTGGGGTAAAAAAGCTCCAACATTTATTTTTTAGCAAAAAAAAGTAGAGCATGAACGAAAACTCCGATAAAATAAAGTTACCACACAATAAATATAGGGGGGTTTTGTCATGCTCCAATCTGATTATATCGAAAATTTAATAGGAATAAAAGACATAATTGTA
>JBAVGO010000067.1:0-2327 GCA_049684915.1 Lutisporaceae bacterium
GTTTAGTAGTGATAATCCTATAAGAATTGAAGAATATTCTATGACAGAAATGACAAATTACAAGCTTACATTAGTAATAATTGATTTTGAAGGTTTGGAGTTAGAATTAAGCTATGACACTAGTATATTTGATGATGCTGGAATAAATAGAATGGTTAGGCATTTTGAAAATATTATAATTAATATCATTGAGAATACCGTCTGTAGTATTAATCAAATCGACATGCTGACAGAAGAAGAAAGACAGCAAATATTAATAGACTTCAACAATACAAAAGCAGACTATCCAAAGGACAAGACAATACACCAGCTGTTTGAAGAGCAGGTAGAGAGGACTCCTGACAACATAGCAGTAGTGTATGAGGATAACAGTCTTACATACAAGAAGCTAAACGAGAAAGCGAACCAGTTGGGAAGGGTATTAAGAGACAACGGAGTAGGAACTGATAGTATAGTAGGAATAATGGTAGAGCGTTCTCTAGAGATGATAATAGGGATAATGGGTGTATTGAAGGCAGGAGGAGCATACCTCCCAATAGATCCTGAATATCCACAGGATAGAATAGAGTATATGCTACAGGATAGTGGAGCAGCAATATTGCTCACGCAGTCTAGGATAAAGGACAAAGTAGAATTTGAAGGTCAAATAATAGAACTGGAAGATGAAAAGCTATATCAAGGGAATGTAAACAATATTAAAAGCAATAAAAAACCGCAAAATCTTGCCTATGTAATATATACTTCAGGAAGTACAGGCAAGCCAGAAGGAGTTATGATAGAAGATTGTTCAGTAGTAAACTTCATAACAGGGATGGCAAACAATATTGAATTTACACCAGAAAAGACCATATTAGCTGTCACTACCATATCTTTTGACATATTCGGCTTAGAGACCTTATTACCTCTAATTAAAGGATTAAGAATAGTAATAGCGGATGAAAACAGTCAAAAAGATGTAAATAAGCTAAGTGAAATGATATATAGGCAAAAGGTTGATATAATACAAACAACTCCATCGAGAATGAAGCTGTTAGCAGATATCAGCAATACTAAGATGTTTAATAGCTTAAAGGAAATATTAATAGGTGGAGAGTCACTCACAGAGTCCCTAGTGCAGAACCTAAGAAATAAGACAAAAGCTAAAATATACAATGTGTATGGTCCTACAGAAACAACAATATGGTCAACAGTAAAGAATCTTAGTGAGGGACAAATAGATATAGGAAAACCAATAGCGAATACTAAGGTATACTTAGTAGATAAATATAGTAACTTAGTGCCAGTAGGAGTAGTTGGAGAGCTATGTATAACGGGAGAAGGATTGGCAAGAGGCTATTTAAACAGACCAGAATTAACAACGGAGAAGTTTGTAGATAATCCATTTGAATCAGGAACTAGAATGTATAAAACAGGAGATCTAGCAAGCTGGATACCTGATGGAAACATAGAGTTCATAGGAAGAATAGACCATCAAGTAAAGATAAGGGGATATAGAATAGAGTTTGGAGAAATAGAAAATAGACTTCTTAGCCATGAGGTAGTAAAAGAAGCTTTAGTATTAGCTAATAACAGTAATGATGGAAGCAAGTACTTGTGTGCATATATTTCTGCTGACAGAGGTATGAAGGTATCAGAGCTAAGAGAATGTCTATCTAAAGATCTGCCCGATTACATGATACCATCCTACTTTATACAGATGGAGAAGCTGCCACTGACACCAAACGGAAAAGTGGACAGAAAGGCACTGCCTGAGCCTAATGGAAGTATATCTACAGGAACAGAATATGAAGCACCAAGAAACAGCACGGAAGAGAAGCTGGTAACTATATGGAGAGAGATACTTGGAATAGAGAAGATAGGTATAAATGATAACTTCTTTGAGTTGGGAGGACACTCATTAAAGGCAACAAGTCTAGTTGCAAAGATACATAAGGCATTGAGTGTAGAGATACCACTAAGAATGATATTTAATAATCCAACAATAAAGGGAATATCTGAGTATGTAAAAGACAGTGAGGAAAATATATATTCACAGATACAGCCTGTGGAAGCCAAGGACTATTATGAGATGTCATCAGCACAAAAGAGGATATATGCACTACAGCAATTTGAACTTAATAGTACCAGCTATAATATGCCTCGAGCATTGGAGTTAGAGGGAGAATTAGATATAGAGTGGTTAAAAGAAGTCTTTAATAAACTAATACAAAGACATGAAGCATTAAGAACCAGCTTTGAAGTAGAAGAAGAAGCATTAATACAGAAAGTACAAAAGAAAGTAAAATTTGAGATAGAAGAATATAAGGCAGAAGATAAAAAAATAGAAG
>JBAVGO010000068.1:0-41771 GCA_049684915.1 Lutisporaceae bacterium
TACAAAGAGAGCACAAAAGAAATTTGATGCTATAATTGTATCTGGTTTAGACTCCAACTTTCTAGGAATGCAGGATACTCTTTCAAATACTCCTGTTATTACTGCTAATGGAAAGACAGCAGAGGAAGTATATAGTGAATTGAAAAATCGATTGAAAAGAAGTTAATTTCTAATTATATTTCTATAGCTTGTGTCTCGGAGACGAGACACTTTTTCTTTTTTTGATAAGCTATTAAACAAGAAACTGTTTATGCAGCATGTGTAAATCTACTCGCAAGGGTATTTAGCAAAAATGAAGTGCTTTATATATGGAAAAACAAAGATGTAAGTAGTAAAATTAAATATGTTTGAGAAACCTTTACGAAAAAGGTTAATATATTTTATAAGCAAATTAAATGGTTGTTTGATTATATAAATATGATATATTCTATGATATAATCAAAAAGGAGGAAATATGATTTATATCGGTACTTCTGGATACAGCTATAAAGACTGGATAGGTCCTTTCTATCCTCAAGGCACAAAGTCGGGAGATATGCTGTCATATTATTCGGAGCAGTTCGGTTTTACAGAAATTAATTCTACCTATTATAAAATTCCAAACCCGTTTATGCTATATAACATGCAGAAAAAGACGCAGGAGAACTTTGTATTTACAGTGAAGCTGCACCAGTCCATGACACACGGTAAAAATGCTTCTAAGCAGGATTACAAAAGCTTTATTGAAGCGGTGTCGGTGTTAAGTGAGGTAGAGAAGCTGGGGTGCTTGGTTGCACAATTTCCTTATTCCTTTTACTGCAATAAAGAGAATAAAGCATATATACTACAGGTACAGGAGCAGCTTATGGATTTTAAGCTGGTGGTAGAGTTTAGAAATAGCAAATGGTTAAATAATGAGACTTTTATCTTTCTAAAAGATAATAATATAGGCTTTGTAAGTGTAGACGAGCCTGAACTTTCTGGCTTACCGGATAAACGCTGCATTGCTGTTTCCGATACGGCTTATATAAGATTTCATGGGCGAAACGACAAGAAATGGTGGGATCACAATGAAGCTTACGAGAGGTATGATTATTTGTACAACGAAAACGAGCTTTCGGAGTGGAAGGATAAAATAAAAAGCTTAGAGCAGGAGAGCAACAGCATATTTGTGAGCTTCAATAATCATTTTAGTGCACAAGCGGTTATAAATGCAAGGATGCTTCGAGAAATGCTCCGACCATAGGGGTTATAGGGGGTTATTGTATTGAAAAATAATGCGGCAAAGGCTTCTGATAAGCTGCATATAACAGATAGTGATGATATTCGCAGAGTCACCATGAATTTAGCTATGCCTGCTATAATGGAAATGGCTATGCAGACGCTGCTTAGTTTTGCTGATATGGCAATGGTAGGAAGTCTGGGAGCGGTGGCTATAGCTGCTGTAGGTTTAGGGGATACTCCTATAGCAACGCTAATGGCTATTTTTGCTGCTCTGGGCACAGGTACAACTGCTTTGGTAGCTAGATATGTGGGGGCTAAGGAATATGATAAGGCTACTGAAACAGCCAGACAATCTATGATTATTGGCGTTTCATCAGGTATACTTGTAAGCATACTGATAGTGTTTTTTGCACCTCAGATAATACGTTTTATGGGAGCTGATCCCGAGACTACCCCTGCTGCTATACAATATATAACATATACGGGAGCAGCAATGGTGTTCTTGGTAATCAGTGTTATTATGGGTGGTGTGCTAAGAGGCTCTGGAGATGCCAAAACACCTATGTTTGCCAATGGAATTGCAAATGTTTTAAACATCATAGGAAACTTCCTGCTTATATATAACAGTGCTTCCTATGTAATAGATATTCCTTTTACGGATATGGCAATAACCTTGGCGGTTCCCGGCTTTGGTATGGGGGTAGCAGGTGCAGCACTGTCTACTGCGGCTTCAAGGGTGATATCAAGTTTTATAATTTTATATGTATTGTTCTCTGGTAAGGCTCCAATTAAGTTTACGCTAAAGGACAAGTACAGAATAAATATGGACATTATAAAAAGGATATTAAATATAGGTACACCTGCAGCTGCAGAAATGCTCTCCATGAGAGTTGGGCAAATGCTATATGGCAGAAAGGTTGCTATGCTGGGCACAATAGCCTATGCCTCTCATAGAATAGCACTGACGGCGGAATCACTATCCTATATGCCGGGTTTTGGATTTGCACTTGCTGCCACTACTCTAGTAGGGCAATATCTTGGAGCAAAGAAGCCAGAAATGTCAGAGAAAAGCGGCTATGAGGCTAACAAGCTTGCACTTATATTTATGTCGATTATAGGAGTGTTGTTATTTTTTATACCTGAGTTTTTCATAAAAGTATTTACTAGAGACCCTGATATAATTGCTAATGCTTCTGTCTGTCTTAAGCTGGTAGCAATTGCACAGCCATTCTTAGCTGCAAATATGGTATTCTCAGGTGCTTTAAGGGGAGCCGGGGATACTAGATTTGTTATGGTAAGTACTCTTATAGGGGTATGGGGATTAAGACTTGCTGGAACTTATATTTTGATAGATTACTTCAATATGGGACTTCTTGGTGCTTGGATAGGTATGGTTATAGACTTGTTTGTCAGAGGGATGTTGAACTTTGCGAGATTTAAAAGCGGAAAATGGAAATATATAAAGATATAAATAAAAGCTCTGGTACAGTGAAAGCTAACCAGAGCTTTTATAATGCATAGGAACATTTAATACATCTAATAGAAGCCTTTTTACATATTGTATTGTCAGAAGCAACATACTAAAGTTATAATTACAGTTGTAGTTATTTATTTCACATTACTTTTCATTTAATTAATAAATACTACAACTATATTTTGTGCTGCTATTATAAATAAGCTATGTGGCACTTTAAGGGAGTTTGATGCAGGAATTATGAATAAGCTGCTAAAGGTACTAAAAATTTCATTAACTATAATATTAGTGGGAATGCTAATACCGGCGTTATTATCTATTGTTTTTTCGGGTTTTAAAGTAAATCTTATATCCATAGTAAACTTTGAGTTTTTTACAGGCTTAATAATTGCTCTTGTAGGAGGAGTCATGATTGTTGCCGGTTATTCAAGGTTTAAGAAAAAAGTACTAAAGACTCCTGTTGGTAGAGAGATTGAAAACGACAATGACAAAGATAAAGATCAAATCAATTGGGATTATATACTTTTTT
Organism: Lutisporaceae bacterium; assembly: GCA_049684915.1. GTDB lineage: Bacteria > Bacillota > Clostridia > Lutisporales > Lutisporaceae > GWB2-37-7. Next base: position 3,207 of record JBAVGO010000068.1, read on the forward strand.
GTACAGGATTAATAATAGTATTGGCAGCTATAGCCGTAGGTGAGGTTTTCTAGGGGCGAAGGATAGCTAAGCATAAGGAAGATTTTAATATGGAAGTGATTAAATGTTTATAAGGGAAGATTTCCTTCCTGTTTCTAAGCTTGATTTAAGAAAAAGAGATATTGCACAGCTGGATTTTGTTTTTATAAGTGGAGATGCTTATGTTGATCATCCCAGCTTCGGACATGCTATTATAGCCCGATTTTTGGAAAGCAAAGGTTACAAAGTGGGCATTATTCCACAGCCGGACTGGCGAAATGTTGAAGCCTTCAAGGAGTTAGGCAAGCCCAGACTGGCGTTTCTTGTTTCCTCGGGGAATATTGATTCCATGGTAAACCATTACACCGCCAGTAAGAGGAAAAGAAGAGGAGACCAGTATTCTCCTGGAGGTAAGGACGGATATAGACCGGACAGAGCTTTGATTGTTTACTGTAATCGTTTGAAGGAAGCTTATAAGGATGTGCCTATAATAATTGGAGGCATAGAGGCAAGCCTGCGTCGTTTTGCACACTACGATTACTGGGATGATAAGGTGAGAAGATCAGTAATGTTTGATACCAGAGCTGATTTGATGGTCTATGGCATGGGAGAAAAGCCTATTTTACAGATTGCAGAGGCTCTTGATTCCGGTATAGAAGTCAAATATCTTACTTACATAAATGGTACTTCATATATAGCTTCAGACATAGAGAATATACAGGATGCCTTGGTAGTACCAAGCTATGAAGAGGTAAGCTCCAACAAAAAGAAGTATGCAGAGGCCTTTATGACACAGTATGAGGAGCAGGATTACCATACTGGTAAAACTATAATACAGCCTCATGGAGAAAAGTATCTGGTGCAAAATCCTCCTTCTCCACCTATGGAAATGGAAGAACTGGATGAAGTATACAGACTTAAGTTTACCAGAACCTATCACCCCACCTATGAGAATGAAGGTGGAATACCTGCACTTATAGAGGTAAAGTTCAGTCTTACCTCACAAAGAGGATGTTTTGGTGGATGTTCCTTTTGTGCTTTAACCTTTCATCAAGGAAGAGTAATTCAAACCAGAAGTAATGAGTCTATAATTCAGGAAGCAAAGCAGATGACAGAAGAACCTGACTTTAAGGGATATATACATGATGTTGGAGGGCCTACCGCAAATTTCCATGCTCCTGCCTGTGACAAACAGCTTAAGGAGGGTGTGTGCAAGAAAAAACAGTGTATGCATCCAACACTTTGTAAAAATCTAAAGGTGGATCATAAGAAGTATCTTAAGCTTTTAAGAAGCTTAAGAACCTTACCAGGAGTAAAGAAGGTGTTTATAAGGTCAGGTATAAGATATGATTATATGATGGCAGATCCCAGTGATGAATTTTTCAAGGAATTGTGCGAGCATCATATAAGCGGTCAGTTAAAGGTTGCACCCGAACACGTTTCGGATACAGTGCTTCACTATATGGGAAAGCCCGGTAGAGAAGTTTATGATAGGTTTGTAAATAAATATTATAGGATAAACAATCGTATAGGTAAAGAGCAGTATCTTGTTCCTTATCTGATGTCTAGTCACCCTGGAAGTGATTTGAAGGCAGCTATAGAGCTGGCTGAATACGTAAGGGATATGGGCTACAACCCTGAGCAGATACAAGATTTTTATCCTACACCGGGAACCTTGTCTACCTGCATGTATTATACAGGAGTAGACCCTAGAACTATGAAGCCTGTGTATGTGCCCAAAGCTCCTGAGGAAAAGGAAATGCAAAGGGCTTTGATACAGTATAGAAATCCTAAGAACTATGATTTGATATATAAGGCTTTGATAAAAGCAGGCAGGAAGGATTTGATAGGCTATGATGAAAAGTGTCTAATAAAACCACCTGTCGGACAAGGCAAACAGTATGACAAGAAGCCTGAACGAGGAAGAAAAGAGAAGGGAAGGCGACGAAAATAGTCAATATATACTTACTTTTTAGATTATAGTTTGATAGAATAATAGATGTAAAATATTATGTGAGGAGTGAAGCTTTTAATGGGACATTTGATAATCGACGGAGAGCATTTAAGCATAAAGGATTTGGTTAATGTAGCCAGAAACAATTATAGTGTTGAGCTTTCTGAAAATGCGGTACAAAAGGTAAAAAAAGCTAGAGCATATGTAGATAAGCTGGTAGATGAAGAGGCAGTAGTATATGGAATAACTACGGGCTTTGGGAAATTTAGCGATACATATATATCAAAGGAAGACACTAAAGAACTTCAGAGAAACCTTATTATCAGTCACTCATGTGCAATGGGAGAGCCACTGTCTGAAGAGGTTGTAAGAGGTATGATGCTTCTAAGAGCAAATGCACTCTCTAAAGGCTACTCAGGAATAAGATACGAAACCATTGGTACATTGCTAGAAATGTTGAATAAGGGAGTACATCCAATAATTCCAGAAAAGGGTTCCCTAGGTGCAAGCGGAGATTTGGCGCCTCTTTCTCATTTGGTATTGGTAATGATAGGAGAGGGAGAAGCGATATATAAGGGTCAAAGGATGCCTGGCAGAGAAGCTATGGACAAAGCAGGAATAGCTGTTGTTGAGCTGACCTCCAAAGAGGGCCTGGCTTTAATAAATGGCACACAAGCTATGACATCCATAGGAGCACTTGCTGTTTATGATGCTGAAAACCTAGCAAAGAATGCAGCTATAATATCTGCTATGACCGTGGAAGCTCTAAAAGGTATTGTAGATGCCTTTGATGAGAAGGTACACATGGCTAGAGGTCAGCAGGGGCAGATAACAGAAGCAAGAAATATGCTAAGACTAGTTGCGGATAGTGAGCTTACAACAAAACAGGGTGAAATAAGAGTTCAGGATGCATATTCATTAAGATGCATACCTCAAATACACGGTGCAACTAGAGATGCAATCAACTATGTTAAGAACATAGTTTCAATAGAAATAAACGCAGCGACTGATAATCCTTTGATATTTGCTGATCAAGATCAGGTTATATCAGGAGGAAACTTCCACGGACAGCCAATGGCATTAGCCATGGACTTTCTTGGAATAGCAGTTTCTGAGCTGGCAAATGTATCTGAAAGACGTTTGGAAAGATTGGTAAACCCACAGCTTAACGATTTACCTGCCTTCCTTACAAAGAAAGGCGGTCTAAATTCAGGCTTTATGATAACTCAATACTCGGCTGCTTCTATGGTATCGGAAAATAAGATTCTAGCACATCCAGCCAGCGTAGACTCTATACCATCTTCTGCAAATCAGGAAGACCATGTAAGCATGGGTACAACCGCTGCGAGAAAGTCAAGGCTAATACTTGACAATGCTCAAAAGGTTTTAGGTATAGAGGCTTTTGCAGCATATCAAGCTATAAGCTTTAGAGGTGATGCAAAGTTGGGCAAGGGTACAAGGGCGGCTGTTGATGTAATAAAACAACAGGTTTCTCCTGTAGACCATGACAGGATAATGTATATAGATATGAACAAGTTTGACAAAATGGTAAAATCAGAAGCTTTAGTTAATGCTGTAGAGCAGGCCATTGGTGAGCTTGAGTAATATATATAAATCGCACTAAAGCTTTTACATAGAGGAAAACGATTTCGTGCTATTTGAAGAATGTAAAATGTTTAGCACGAAACATATAGGTGAGGAGATTAATATGTTTGCGGACTTAATAATAATAAATGCTTCAAATATAGCTACCTGCAAGGATAGTGAGAATGGTGCAGGTATTATTGAAGATGGATATATAGCGATAAAGGATAGTTTAATACTAGAAGTACAAACTGGAAGCCCTGCAAAAGAGATGATAAGTAGTAATACAGTGATTATTGATGCAAAGGGTAAAACAGTAACACCAGGACTAATAGATGCACATACACATTTAGTACATGGAGGCTCCAGAGAAAAGGAACTTCCTCTCAAGCTCAAAGGGGTGTCATATCTTGAGATACTAAAAATGGGCGGCGGGATACTGAGCACAGTTAAGAATACTAGAAATGCTACCAAGGAGCAGTTGAAGGAAAAGGCTCATAAAAGCTTAAGAGAGATGCTGCTTCACGGTACTACAACCGTTGAAGCCAAAAGTGGATATGGTCTCGATTTTGATACAGAGGTAAAATGTTTGCATGCAGCTCTGGAGTTGAATAAGGAACAGCCTGTAGATATAGTTTCGACATATATGGGTGCTCATGCTATACCTCCGGAATTTAAAGGGAATACAGAAGGTTACATGGATTTTATGTTTGAAAAGGTTATGCCCTATGTTGCAGATAACAAGCTTGCAGAATTCGTAGATGTATTCTGTGAAGAAGGCGTTTTCTCTCCTGAAGAATCGAAGTTAATAATGAAAAAGGCAAAAGCACTGGGCTTTAAGCTAAAAATTCATGCCGATGAGATTGTACCACTTCAAGGAGCAGAGCTGGCGGCTCAAATGAATGCTGCTTCTGCAGATCACTTGCTGGCTGCTTCTGATAAGGGAATTAAGGATATGGCAAAGGCAGGGGTAACAGCAGTAACTCTCCCAGGAACCTCGTTTTATCTGATGCTTGGTAAATATGCACAGGCAAGAAAGATGATAGATGCAGGGGTTAGAGTAGCGATTGCAACAGATTATAATCCAGGTACCAGCCCTACTGAGAGCTTGCAGACGATTATGTCTTTTGCATGCTTCGGTATGAAGCTTACACCAGAAGAAATAATAAAGGCAATGACCCTAAATGCTGCTTATGCAATTGATAGACAGCATGAAATAGGGAGCTTAGAGAAGGGCAAAAAGGCTGATATAGTAATATTTGATGCTCCAAATGTAGAGTATATAGTTTATCATTATGGCATCAACCATGTTGATACAGTTATTAAAAACGGTGAAGTTGTTATTAATAGGAGGTAAGATAATGAGTTTATTAATGGATATGTCTATAAGAAAATACAGTGATGTTTTGGCAAGCAATGAGCCAGCACCAGGCGGTGGCAGTACAGCAGCACTTTCAGGACTTATGGGTTCTTGTCTTACTATGATGGTAGTAAACCTTTCAATAGGGAAGAAATCTTATGAGGCATTAGATGAAGCTGTAAAACAAAGATTTATAAAGGACTTTGAAAGGCTTCAAGGGACAAAAGAAGAATTAACAAAGCTAGTTGATGAGGATACAGCCGCCTTCAATAAGTTTATGGAAGCAATTAAGCTTCCAAAGGATACAGAGGAGCAAAAGCAAGCAAGAGAACAAAAGCTGCAGCAAGCTAGCGTATATGCGCTTCAAGTTCCTTTGAAGACTGCGGATAAGTGCCTTGAAATATTGCAAAATCAAGAGACAATAGCAAGCTATGGAAACAAAACAGCAGTATCAGATGTTGGGGTAGGTGCACTTATGGCTTTAGCGGGTCTTGAAGGAGCAGTATTAAATGTAAAGATAAATTTGCCTGGCATAAAAGATGAGAAAATAAAAAATGATGCAGCAATAAGATGTGCAAAGCTTCTAGAAGAGGGAGCAAAACTTCAAAAGAGCATAATGGAAATTGTAAATAAGAGGATAGGATAAAATGATAACTAAAGAAGATATTGATAGAATTAATTTTCTATCAAGAAAGTCTAGAGAGCAGGCTTTAACTGATGAAGAAAAATCTGAGCAGCAGGCTCTGAGAAAAAGATATATAGAATACATAAAAGCACAAGTTAGGGTGAAATTAGATAGCATAGAATATGTGGATGATGAATGTGATTGCTGTAGTGACAGCGAACATCCGCATAATCCTCACAAGCATTAATATAAATAATACAAAATAATATAAAATTTTACAAAATAATTATTACAAACTATATTGACAAGTAGTATAATATAATCATATTGTACAATTTGGGGGTATTTTTATGGCAGAACATCAATTAGTTGTATTTAAATTAAACAAGGAAGAGTATGGCGTAGAAATTATGCAAGTCCAAGAAATCAGCCCATACCAGAATGCTACAAAGGTTCCTAATGCACCGACATTTGTTGACGGTATTATTAATCTTAGAGGTGAGGTTATTCCTGTAATAAACCTAAAGAGACAGTTTAACATAGCTGAAACGGAGATTACTGAGGAAACAAGGCTAATTGTTGTAAATAGCGGTAGCAGAAGAATAGGCTTTGTTGTTGATGATGCATCTGAGGTAGTGACTATGGCAGATGAGAATATTGAGGATGTACCGCCTATGATAGTTGGAGATAATAAAAAATACTTAAAAGGCATAGGCAAGATAGAAAATAGAATTTTAATAATTTTAGATTTGCAGCAGCTCTTTACTGTTGAAGAGGAAGGGCAATTAGATAATATTAAATAACAAACATGGGGGGATATAGTCGGAACTCAAATAATGGGTTCTAGACTATTTCCCCCTGTTTTTATATATGGTTATACAAATTAATGCTAAGAAATTCAATATTTTGTACAATACATATATTATATAGTATAATAAAAGTTAAGCGTTTGTTATTATGTAGAGAAGATATGTTGCGAAAAGCTTTAATATACACAAAAGCAGTAGAAGCGTCTGCTTTTGTATTATAAAAACTGTACTTTTCGCAACATATGAATCAAGGAAAACGTTTTGCACATTTTGAATTTAATGTAAAATGTTTAGTGCAAAACATGTAGATAAAATTAGATGTTAAATTTGGTTTTTCAAGGGGTTGTTAAAAATAGAAAGGCTAAATGAGATTATAAAAAATACTGTAGAAATAATCGAAAAAAGCAAAAATGAAATATTTGATATTGCAGAGGGTGCAAGAAACGAATGTCGTCTCGTAGAAGAAGAACTTAGTCATATAAGAAGTAAAACCTTAGAGATTATTCGAATGGTTGATGAGCTTAGAAACCAAGAAAAGGATAGTCGTTACAGACTAATGATAGTAAGTAAAAATATTAAAGATTTCAATGAGGAAGATATAAGGATAGCCTACGAGAAAGCTAAGGATTTACAAATTAAGTGCATAGTGAAACAGACAGAAGAGCAGCAGCTCATACAAAGAAGAAATGAATTGGAAAGAAGACATAAGCTTGCAAAGGATACAGCTGTTAAGGCGGAGTCTCTAGTTTCAAAAGTAGGTGTAGCGATGGGATATCTAAGTGGAGGGCTGATGGAACTATCTGAAGAGCTTGATGGTATTCGTGAAAAGCAGACACTAGGTATCAAGATAATAAAAGCTCAAGAAGAAGAAAGAAAAAGAGTGGCTCGAGAAATCCACGACGGACCTGCACAGATTATGGCTAATCTGGTTATAAAATCTGAGCTTTGTGAAAGGCTGATAGATAAAAATCCTGACCAAGTAAAGCTGGAGCTAAATGCTCTAAAAGATTTAGCCAGGGTTAGTTTAAAGGATATTAGAAAGATTATATACGATTTAAGGCCGATGTCCCTCGATGATTTAGGTTTGATTCCTACTGTACAGAGGTTTATAGCAAATTATATAGAGGAAACTGAACAAAATGTAGAAATGTTTGTTTTTGGAAATGTTATTACTCTTAATCCTATAGTTGAGTTAGCGGCATTTAGACTGATACAAGAGTCTCTAAATAACGTTAGAAAGCATGCTAAAGCTAGAAATATAAGTGTAAAACTAGAGTTTAAAGAAGATAGCATTAAATTAGTTATAAGAGATGATGGAAAAGGCTTTGATAAAGGAAATGCTAAATCAAGGGATCTTGATGGGGGATATGGGCTTCTGAGTATGAAGGAGCGGGTAGAGCTTTTAAATGGGAAATTAGAAGTTGCATCAATACCGGGTAAAGGTACTAAGATTTTTGCAAGTATTCCTTTACAAATTAATGAGGGGTGATACTTTGAGTGTAATTAACATTTTGATTTCGGATGATCATTCAATTGTAAGAGAAGGCTTAAAGCAGTTATTAGATTTGGAAGAGGACTTTAATGTGGTAGGCCAAGCCTCAAATGGACTAGAAACAGTTGAAAAGGTAAAGCTACTAAAGCCTGATGTTCTTCTTCTTGACATAAATATGCCTGTAATGAATGGCATTAATGCATTAAAAAAGATAAAGGAAGAAGGCCTTGACACTAGAGTAGTAATATTAACTCTACATGAAGATAGAGAATATCTTCTGGAAACTATGCAGATTGGAGCTACGGGTTATATATTGAAGGATTCGGATTCAGCTACACTATATAAAGCAATAAGAGATGCTTATAATGGTGAATCCTATATTCAGCCAAAGCTTGCTGCCGAGCTTGTTAAGGAATTTAATAAACCAAAGGGCATAAGGTTTAAGACTGAGAATGAGATGACACATCGTGAATTAGAAGTGCTGTCTCTAATAGCAGAAGGATTTAACAACAAAGAAATAGCTGAGGAATTATTCATAAGTGAAAAGACTGTAAAGAATCATGTATCTAATATTTTTAAAAAGATTAATGTCAATGATAGAACTCAAGCGGCTATTTATGCTTTCAAAAATAACATAAAAAGAAAAGATAACCTCTAGACAAACAACCAGACAGCCTTTAGGCTGTCTTTTGTTGTGTAAAGCTTGAGTTAAATAATAGTTTAATAGTTATGAGGGACTGTAGCTATTGAAAAGTTAGTTCGTTGTGATAAACTATTATTATCAAATCAAGAGGTTTCAGGAGAGTAATAGGTGGATTATGAAGAAGAATAATATAATAGCTTTTGAAAGAGGTGCTGAGTTTTATTTTGATTTTGGCAATAAGAAAATTCAAAATGGCAATTTAAAATCAGCAATAATATATATAGAAAAGGCAGTTCGCTTAAAGCCAAATGACAGTTTTATTCAGTTCAATTATGCAGGCTTGTTGGCAGAGCTGGGAGAGGTGGAATTATCTACTGAGATCTTACTTAAAATTGTAAATAAGCTGGACCCTAATTACAATGAGTGCTATTTTGGTCTAGGCTGTAATTATCTTCAAATGCAGAAAATCAAGAAGTCTGTAGAATATTTTGGCAAGTATCTGGAAAAGGATCCAGAAGGTGAATTCTCAGAGGAAGCTGAAGACCTTCTAGAGATGCTGACAATGATTAAAGATGCAAACAATAATCTGGATGATGAAGAGCTTGAGAGGGTATATGCACTAGAGGAAGAGGCAATCGACCATTTGGAGAAGCGTGAGTATAAGGAAGCAGTTGTTAAATTTGAGAAAGTGGTAGAAACTCTGCCTAATGCAGTACCTGCAAGGAACAATCTTTCTTTAGTCTATTACTATTTGGGAGAAACACAGAAGGCTATTGAACTAGCTAGAGAAGTGCTAGGCTATGAGCCCTATAACATACATGCAAGCTGTAACATAGCATTATTTTATAATAAACTGAATTTGAACAATTGGGTAGAAAAGCAGGTTAAGGAGATAAAAAAGTTAAATACTGAGAATCCAGAATATCTATATAAGATTGCAGATACACTGGGGGGGCTCGGAAAGCATGAAGAGGCATACAAAGTCTATAAAAAACTGATATCTGTTGAGCCTGATAATATATTATATATTCACTATATTGCTGTAGCTGCTTTTAATTCTGGCAGGTACAATGACAGCATCAAATATTGGAGAAAACTGCTGGAGTTAGATAGACAAAATTTGATTTCTGAATTTTATATCACTCTTGCTCAAGGGGTAATAAGTAGAGAGGAACAAGAGCTAGAGAGAATGACACTTGCTTACCCATATCAGCTTCCGAAGGAGGAAGCGAGCAGAAGAATTGCAAAGACACAAGATTTTATTGAGGGTAGCATCGAAAAGTCTAAAGAGATATTGAATAGTAAAGACGGAGAAGATGCTTTGTATTATAGTATATTTTTTGATAAGCTTCTTATAAAAAAATTAGTATTTGATAAGATAAAAAAAGGACTGTTAATAGAAGCTCAAAATATTATAAGAAAGTTAATTATATCACCTGATTTAGAAGAAGAAATAAAGATAGAGGCTATATTCTTACTAGACATTATAGGTGCACCTCAGCCATATACTGTCAATTTCGCTGGCGAAATAATGGAAATTACGGCAGACCCATTAAGCATTGATATTTATTCAGTAAATGGTGAGTGGGAGGATATAATCAAAAAAACACAAGAAAAAATGAAAGGCCTTTACAAGGGAGCGTACAAAAGATTTGTTGAAAATACATGGATGTCGTTCATCAAATACAAGTATCCTGAAACACCCAGAATTATAAATGTTGACAGTTGGGCAGCTGCACTGGAGTATGTATATTGTAAGTTGAATAACATTAAGATGAGCCAAACAGAGATTGCCGATAAATATTCTGTTTCTGTAAGTGCCATTAGAGAAAAATATAAACAAATAATAGACAGTGTAGTTAATAGAGCAGACTATGCAGGTCAACAAAAAAAGTAAAGTCCTATAGGACCTTACTTTTTTCTTTGCTTATCTTTATTATGCTTTTTACTTTTATACAGCTCTTTGCTGTCTGGGTTTACAGGACTTCCATTAATTTCGATAAAATGATTTGCAACATTTACGATTGGCATCATCTAACCTCCTAATTGCAATTAACCCTTTTTAGTGTCTTTCTTACGTACAGAGTAACCGAAGTGCCCTAATGAATCGCCCAGTGAGTTATACTCTCCATGAGTATAACAAATAAGCTCAGCTTTATTAAGATTCAACTTGCCTTTGTTGTCAAGCAAACTCTCATCTACGTTTACACATAGTATCTCAGAAATGAACATATCATGGGTTCCTAGTCTTATTATATCCTTCACCTTGCATTCTAAACTTATCGGACATTCATCTATATAGGGAGCAGTAACAAGATTAGATTTCCCAGGTGTAAGCTTTAGATGTTCAAATTTATCAATATCTCTACCTGATTTGACACCGCAAAAATCAGTTGCAAAAGCTAGCTTTCTATTTGGCATATTGACTACGAACTCTCTTGTCTCCTTAATAATATTGTATGAATGACGCTCTGGTCTAACAGATATATACAGCATAGCAGGGTCAGAGCAAATTATACCTGTCCAGGCAATAGTTACTATGTTTTTGATACCTTCAATACTCTGACAGGAAACCATCACTGCAGGCACTGGATAGAGCATTGTTCCTGGCTTCCACATTAGTTTTGACATTATAATACCCCTTCCGAAATATTTTTAAACACTATTTCCATGTTATTTTGATATCAATGTATTTGTTATATTATAGCATATATTAAAGGCGGCATTTGTATTCTATATGTTTCACACTAAATATTTTACATTAATTCAAAATGTTTAAAATGCATCTTTGATTATATATATTACATGCTTAAGGCATGTTTTTTTTGTGACCATAATCTTTTTTTGTAACCAACCAGTAAGTTGTACATAGTATGGAAGTGGGAAAAGCAAACAACCCTTATACAAAAGTTAGGAGTGAACAATAGCTTAAGTTATTACAAGGATATAAGATACTAATGCTTTTTATATCAAAAATAAAGGGAGAGGAGGTGCAACTATGGGAGAGGGGATTCTAGGTAAATGCTGTGATAGTGGATTCTTACTACTATTGTTACTTTTTATACTGCTTGCATCCAATATAACTACTGGTAGAGAAAATAATTTCTTCTTTATCATAATACTGGCTATAATTGCATTTGGCGGTGTAAGCAGAGTATTTGGTATCTAGAGGTACTACTGTTTTGTCAAAGCTAGAGGCATTGACAACTATTAATATTATAAGAAAGGATGTATTAAAAGATGGGAATTTGTGGAAATGACGTTCTTGGTGTAACTGACACATGCAACAACGGTGTTTTAGGCGCATTTGGAAACAATGGTTTCCTTCTTCTACTTTTGCTTTTCATACTGTTAGCATGTGGATTTGGTAAAGATAACAACTTCTTCTTTATCATCATACTGGCTATAATTGCCTTTGGTGGATTTGGAAGAACCTTTGGCTTCTAAAGAATGATAATTTGATGACCGACAAGAGATAAAGTCCGAAAGGGCTAAAGCTACTAGTGTCTAAAATAATATAAAAAATTAGGAGGTGTAACTATGGGACACAGTTGTGGAGCAGTTTCCCCAATAGCAGAAGGATGCAATGGTGTATTAGGTGCTTTTTCAGGATGCGGCAATGGTTTCTTGCTTCTTTTGTTACTCTTCATACTATTAGCTTGTAGTCATGGTAGAGAGCAAAACTTCTTCTTTATCATCATACTTGCAATAATAGCCTTTGGCGGATTTGGAAGAACTTTTGGCTTTGGTGTATAGAATAGAGAAATGCAGAGGATAAGGTTTTAATATACAGAAGATGACTCATTTAAGGGAGGTGTGTAGATGTCTAGTGGTTTTGACGGCTTGCTTGGTGGTCTATTTGGCGGAAACAACTTGATTTTGATTCTATTGTTATTGGTGTTTGTATTACCTCATCTCGGATTGGGGTCTGGACTGGGAGGTCTGTTTGGAGGTAATTCGTGGATATTTATAATATTACTGATTATTTTCGTACTGCCTTCTTTGGGACTAGGAGATTCCTTTGGAGGCTTAGGTAATTTACTAAAATGTGGATGCTAAAGAAGGACTATAAATATAACTGAATAAGGAGGTGTAACTATGGGCGAATTACTAGGCGCATGTGGTTGCGATAATGGTTTTCTACTACTTTTGCTTCTTTTCATACTGCTAGCATGTGGATTTGGTAGAGAGAACAACTTCTTCTTCATAATCATACTTGCTATAATTGCATTTGGCGGTTTTGGAAGAACTTTTGGTTTTGGAGTATAAGGACAAATTGGAACAAGCAGCAATAGCTGCTTGTTCCAATTAATTTTTTGTAGTAGCTTTTTATAACAAAGCTGTAACCAAACTTGTTCGGTAGAATACTATGAAATTAAGGGAGTATGCTGCAAAGGGGGTAATAGCATGGGCTTTGATTTTGATGATAATATTATTTGGATACTTGCAATATTATTTATTGTTTTCTTCCTCTTCCCAAATAAGAAGGAGAAAAAGATTACTGATGAGGTGGAAGAGAAGGAAAACTTTGAATATATACACAGACGAAATCATGATGGGAAAGAGAGAAGAAGGCTTGTATATTAACAGAAGTAAAAATATTTAAAAAGAAAGAGGGGGTTTTTGTATGCCATATGGAAAAAGCGAGGATATCAACATGCTTAAGAAAAAGGTGCAAGAAAAATTACCAGGAGTAGATGTGGATAATTTATCACAAAATGATATGAAAGATATGCTTATGAATGAAATAAGTAAAAGCGATATAGATCCTAAAGTTAAGGAAAAAATAAAAAAAGGTGATATTGAGGGACTAAGAGAAGATTTAATAAACTATTTGAGCCGCAGCAAAGGCGGAGACAGTGAAAAGCTGGTGAAAATGCTAAAAAATAATGATATGGAAGGGCTTAAGAATCAACTGATGGGTATGCTGTTAGGCGGTATTGATTCTCAAAAAAAAAAGGAAATAGATGATGAAAACTCAGATGAAATAAGAACAGAACCCGGAGCGTTTACTCCCGCACTACTTGATAACAATGGTTTATTAAACTCTATAATGGGAAGGGCATTTGAAGGAAATAAAAAAGATAATAGAGTTTTATTTCTAAATTCCATGAAACCCTTTTTATCAGAGAAGAGACAAAAAAGCATAGACGACTGTGTAAGAATTATCAGCTTAATCGCATTATTTGATGGATTCACGAATAAGGTGGGAAGCTAAATGGGTTATGAACAGATAGTGCTCAAACTATTGAAAAGATTAAGCGCGGAGGATAAGTTCATTTTATTCATACTCATATTGTTTTGTATAGAAAACAGGTGTGACAAATATTTTAAGCTTATTCTTCTAATAATATTTATTTCTGGTTTTGAGCAAGGATTCTTAAGCAAGGTAAGCTGAGAATCCTTGCTTTATGCTTTGCTCTAAACATTTTCTACATAAAAACAGAGATAAGCTTAAAATTTCGAATTTATGAGAAACTAATAGATATATAGAGAATTTAACACTTGATATCAATTTTGAATGAGTATAAGACAAAAATCTAGCTGATTGGATAATTATTGCAGAATATTCATTTGTATTCAAACCACAATAAATAGTATAATAATAATAACGTTTATACTAGGGGGAATTATTTAATGGATAGTAGTGACTTGTGGGCGCAGATGTTAGTGATACTTTTACTGATCGGAGTAAATGCTTTTTTTGCCGCCTCCGAAATGGCGATAGTATCAGTTAGGCAAGCGAGACTCAAGCCTTTAATTGACAAAGGTAATAAATCAGCAATATTAGTCAGTAAGTTTCTTGAAGAACCCAGTAAGCTGCTGGCAACCATACAAATCGGTATTACCTTTGCAGGCTTTTTAGCTAGTGCTATAGGTGCTCAGACTCTGTCAAAAAGTCTGGCAGAGTTCTTAAAGAATTTAAATATACCTATTATCACTGGTTATGCAGGAGTAATATCAACAGTAGTTGTTACCGCAATTATAGGATTTTTTACTTTGGTATTAGGAGAATTGGTTCCAAAGAGAATGGCTTTAGAAAAGTCTGAAAAAATCGCATTAGCTGTTGCAAAGCCGATTAGAATATTATTTAGGATATCAGCTCCAATGGTTAAAACTTTAACCTATTCTACTAATTTAGTAGCGAGAATTCTAGGTGGAACAAATAGCATAGAAAACTCGCAAATTACAGAAGAAGAAATTCGACTTATGATAAATGTCGGTGAAGAAAAAGGTATTTTTCAAGAAACCGAGACTGATATGATAAATAGTATCTTTGAGTTTGATGATACAGTGGCAAAGGAAGTAATGACTCCGAGAACAGATATAGTAGCTGTTTCTGTTGAAACTTCTATAGATGAAATACTTGAAATAATAATAGAGGAGAACTTCTCTAGAATACCAGTTTATGAGGACTCTACCGACAATATAATCGGAATCCTGTATATTAAGGATTTATTTGCCTTAATTAGGAAAAATACTGAGTGGAAGATTTCCTTAAAGGATATAGTAAGACCTGTATATTTTGTACCTGAATATAAGAAAATAGATGAGCTTTTCAAAGAAATGCAAAAATCTAAGACACATATAGCTATAGTAATTGATGAGTACGGCGGAACAGCTGGATTAATCACAATTGAAGATCTATTAGAAGAAATTGTAGGCAACATATTTGATGAGTATGACGATGTAATTCTTGATTATGAAAAAATAGATGAAAATACTTACATTGTAAGCGGTATGCTAAGCGTAAGTGATATCAATGATATAATGGATACAGAGTTGCCCGAAGAAGAATTTGACACTATAAGCGGTATAGTACTTAGTCTTTCAGGTAAAATGCCAGATGTAGGTGACGAGGTACAGTTTGGGACTACTTCCTTAAGAATTGAAGAAGTGGATGATAAAAGAATATCCAGAATAAAAATTCAAAAGTTAATTGATCAACAAAAACAAGAAGAGCTGCAATAATAATGCAGCTCTCTATTTATATATATTAAATTAAAAACATATTGGTGCCGAAGACCGGACTCGAACCGGTATGGTATCACTACCGCTGGATTTTGAGTCCAGTGCGTCTGCCAGTTTCACCACTTCGGCAACTACGTTACTTATTATAATATATGTATAATTAAAAAGCAACAGATATATTATAACAACTATGTAATATTTATATAATTGCTATGATGTTGGAACAATTTTTAAATTATTTCGTCTATAATTAGTATTATTTTATTTGGGTATTATTTTACATATGTAGTAAAATTAAAGCATAAATATTTTTAAAGTTTTTCTAAGGAGGGCAGAGTGAATGAATGACATAGAGAAGCTTCTAGTTAAAAGAAGCAAGTCAGGTGATATCGAAGCTTTTGAACAATTGATATTTGACTATCAGAAAAAGGCCTATAATATCGCACTGAGGGTAATGGGCAATCAAGAAGATGCCAAAGATATGTGCCAAGAAGCATTTATTAGGATTTATAAATCAATAGAAGGCTTTAAGGAGCAATCCTCCTTTTCTACTTGGATGTATAGAATAGTTACAAATGTTTGCTTAGATGAGATAAGGAAGAAAAAGAAAAGCGAAACAGTATCACTTGATGGCACTTACGAAACTGAAAATGGGGAAATACATTTTGAAATTGCCTCAGATGATGATACGCCTGAAGAAGCCTATGTAAGAACTGAGAAGAAGAGGATAATATTAAAATCAATAAATGAATTGAGCGAAGAATATAAAACAGCTATAGTGCTGCGGGATATACAAGGCTTCAGCTATGAAGAAATTGCAAATATACTTTGTTGTTCTATTGGTACAGTAAAATCAAGAATCAATAGAGCTAGAAATATACTTAAGAATAAGTTAAAGACCGCTTTGGAACTTTCAAGCCACAGTGACGTCTATATAGCTGAAAGGAGGGATTAGCATGAAGTGTGAACGTATAAGACAACTAATGTCTGCATATATCGACAATGAAATGAACGAAGTTGATAAAATTAAATTTGAAAAGCATATTGCAACATGTCTTCAATGTAAAGAGGAATACGAGTTACTCAAAGATATAGTAAATGAGTGCAGTGATATAAATGAAGTAGAGCTACCGGAGAATTTCAGGGAAGAACTTCATAACAAGCTGTTAAAAGCAGGAGAACGCAAATCCCGAAGATTTTCAGATTTTATCAGAAAGAACAGATGGCAGACCATTGCTGGTAGTGCTGTAGCAGCGGTACTGATTTTTGCGATAGCTTATAATGGACTAAATCCACTTAAGTCTAAAGAAGATGTGGCACAAAACTTAGGGCCGCAAAAAGGAACTGAAAGCAGTAATTACTCTAGATCTACGGATTTAGCACCACCAACAGTAACAATGACACCAAGTGCAGGAGAAAATAATAAGATTGAAGTTACCTTTGATGAGAGTGTTGCAGTCGCTGATGGAAACAGAAATATGCAAAGTTTTGGGGCAGTTGTTCCAAGTACAAATACAGCTAGAAAAATCATAAAGAATGGCAATATAGCACTAACGGTTTTGGAGCTTCAGAGTAGAATAAATGAGATAACTGCAATGGCTGAGCAGCTTGGAGGTTATGTTGAGAACTCTTATGTGGAGGATATAGCAGAGCCTGGGGTAATAACTATACCAGAAACTGAAAAAGCTAAAGAAAAAACAACTAAAGTAGGCAGTATTACTATAAAGGTACCAGCAGATAAATTTGACAGCACCTTCCAAAGTATCATAGCTATGGGAACAATAGTAAGTCAAAGTACTAATAGCAATGATATTACTAAGCAGTATATGGATATGGAGTCAAGATTAAGCAATCTTAAGATACAAGAAAAGACTTATCAGGATTTGTTGTCAAAAGCACAGAATGTTGACGAAATACTTAGGGTAGAAACTGAGCTAAACCGAATAAGAACAGATATTGATATCATGCTAGGGGATCTTAAGCGTTGGGATGAACAGGTGGAATACTCTACAATATATATTAATTTAACAGAAAAAAAAGAAGCAGAACTAGAAAAGGTTGATACCTCCAGCGTATGGAATCGTGCCAAACAAGGCTTAATTAGTACAATAAACAGTATGAAAAATGGTATAGCATGGTTGTTTGTATTTCTAGTATCAGTGTTGCCCTATATTTTGATATTGGGAATAGGCTCTGTGTTGGCAATATATTTTATCAAAAAAAGAAAGAAGTAACTTTAGCTATCACAGTTTTGCATAAAAAAATCCGATGTAAGTCGGATTTTTTTATGCATTGGAAAGTATTAATCTACCTTAAGCAAACTTTCCGTAAAGTGTATTTTTAGTATCTAATGCAATAAAATATATTAACTGTACATTATATATAGGGAAATGTTTTGTAATTTACATTTTGCTATAGAAATAGCAAGGGATATTGGGTACAATTAATATTATACAAAGGATAAATGGAGGATTTTACTTATGAACAAGGAAAAGCTTGTAATTATAGATGGCAACAGTCTTATGCATAGAGCATTCTATGCCTTACCACCTTTAACAAACTCAAAAGGACTGCATACAAATGTTATATATGGCTTCATCAATATGCTCTATAAGCTTATTGACGAGCTTAAACCAACTCATATAGGAATTGCTTTTGACCGCAAGGCGCCTACTCTAAGACATTTGGATTATGCGGAATATAAGGCAGGAAGACAAAAAATGTCTGAGGACATGGTGGAGCAGATACCTGTGCTTAAGGAAATCATTTCTGCCATGAACATAAAACAAATGGAGCTTGATGGTTATGAAGCTGATGACATAATAGGTACTGTCTCAGAGCTTTGCAGCAACAAAGAAATAGACGCCTTGATAGTTACAGGAGATAAAGATGCTTTTCAGCTTATAAACCAGTATGTTCATGTTTTTATGACCAAAAAGGGAATAAGTGAAATGGTGGAGTTTGATAGAGATAAGCTAATGGAGGTATACGAGATTACTCCAGAACAGGTTATTGACATGAAAGGGCTTATGGGAGATGCATCAGACAATATCCCAGGAGTACCGGGCATAGGTGAGAAAACTGCTCTTCTACTAATAAAACAATTTGGAACATTAGAAAACACACTAGAGCATAGTGCTGAAATCAAAAAGAACAAGGTTAGAGAGAACCTTGATACATATAAGGAGCAAGCAGTGTTCTCCAAAAAGCTGGCTACAATTATCAGGGATGTGCCTATAGATATTAGCATTGACGATTTCCAGTTAAATACCCCAGACAGTCAAAAGCTATATGGATATTTTAAAGAGCTAGAGTTTAAGAGCCTTATAAACAAGCTGGAAGCGGAAGGAAAAGCACAGCCTACTATACAAGAACATCAAGTTATCGAAATAAAACAAGCTTTATCATCAATTGAGCTGGATGAGCTAGTAAATAAAGCTAAAACAGCAGGAGCTATAACCTTTAAGCTAGCAGGTGAAAGATATAGTCAACTTAAGGCATATCTTCATGTGTCTGGAGAAACCTATTGTTTTGAAATAAAGAGTGATACTATTGATTACCTAAAGCAGTTAATGGAGGATGAAAAAATCACGAAGGCAGGTCATGATATTAAACAGGATATTCTACAGCTTATGGAATACGATATAAGTGTAAATAACATTAGCTTTGACACTATGATAGCTGCCTATGTACTTGATCCTTCAAAAGGCACATATAATCTGGGAGATATAAGTAGAGATATATTGCAAGAAAGCTTTGCAGATTATAAATCCAAGGAGGATAGTGAAGAGGAGAAATATGTGGGCAGTGTGACTGCTATAGCAAGGCTTATTGCTCCTATGCAGCAAAGGCTTAAGGAGGATTCCCTAGATAAACTTTATTATGAAGTGGAGCTTCCTCTGCTAAGTGTTTTGGCAGATATGGAGCACACAGGCTTTAAGGTTGACAAATCGATGTTAGAGGAGCTATCAATTGAATTTTTGACACAGATAGATGCGTTGACTGAGAGTATATATCAGGATGCAGAGGAAAGCTTCAACATAAACTCTACCAAACAGTTAGGAGTCATCCTTTTTGAGAAGCTAGGACTTCCCATTATAAAAAAGACCAAAACAGGCTACTCCACTGATGTTGAGGTATTGGAAGCATTACTTGGCAAGCATCAAATAATTGAAAAGCTTCTAGAATATAGACAACTGCTAAAAATAAAATCAACTTATATTGATGGTATGATAAATGTTATAAACCCTAAAACAGGTAAAATACACAGTAAGTTAAATCAAACAGTAACTGCTACGGGGCGACTCAGCAGTACTGAGCCAAATCTGCAAAACATACCTATAAAGACTGAGAATGGAAGAAAAATCAGAAAGGTTTTTGTTTCAAGTAATCCAGACTATACTCTGGTAGATGCCGATTATTCACAAATAGAGCTTAGAGTTCTTGCTCATATATCCGGTGATAAAACCTTCATTGATGCGTTTGTTAAGAATGAGGATATACACACCAGAACAGCAAGTGAAGTATTTAATGTGCCTAAGGATGAGGTTAATGCTTTGATGAGAGGACGAGCAAAGGCAGTAAACTTTGGAATTGTATATGGAATTAGCGATTATGGATTGTCAAGAGATTTAAAAATTCCAAAGAAGGAAGCAAAGCTTTATATTGATAGTTATTTCGATAGATATCCCAAGGTAAAACAGTATATGGACGATACAATTGTGGAAGCTAAGGAAAAGGGATATGTAGTCACCTTGTTGAATAGAAGAAGATATATTCCTGAGATACTCTCAAGAAATGCTATACAGCGAGGTATGGGAGAAAGAATCGCTATGAATACGCCAATTCAGGGAAGTGCTGCAGATATAATAAAGGTGGCAATGATAAAGATTTATAATGAATTGAAGGAAAGAAAGTTAAAAAGCAAGCTGATTCTCCAGGTTCATGATGAATTGATTGTAGAGACTCATAAGTCAGAGGTAGAACAGGTTAAAGAGCTTGTTGTCAGAAATATGCAGCAGGCTATGGATTTGAAGATCCCTCTAACAGCTGAGGTTAATACTGGCGATAATTGGTATGATGCAAAATAACATACACAGAGGTATAAGCAAGAACAAGAGGTGATTTAGATGAAGGTTATAGGACTTACAGGAGGTATTGCAAGCGGCAAAAGTACCGTATCCAACATACTAAAGGAGCTTGGGGCTGTAGTAATTGATGTTGATTTAGTCAGCAGGGATGTTGTAAGCCAGGGCGAGATTGCATATACTAAGATAATAGAGAATTTTGGTAGGGATATTTTGATGACTGATGGCAGTATAAACAGAAAAAAGCTAGGGAATATAGTGTTTTCTGATCATCAGAAGCTTATGCTATTGAATCAAATCACTCATCCTGAGATAATAAAAAAGGTGAAAGAGATAATTGTCTTTTATGAGAAGGAGCACAAGAAAGTTGTAGTAGTAGATGCTGCAATTTTAATAGAAATGGGCTTATATAAACACGTTGACTGCATCTGGCTGGTTGTTGTTGATAAAGAAACTCAGCTTATGCGGCTGATAGAGCGAGACAAATTATCTAGAAATGATGCACAGAACAGAATAAATGCACAAATAACAGATGAACAGAGAATGGAATATGCTAATGTTGTTATAGATAATACACAGTCTTTGAATAAAGTTAGAGAAAAGGTTAGAGAATTGTGGCATAATATATAGTCTAGGAGAGAATTGTAATTGAAAAGGCGAAAAAGAATAAGTTTGATAATGGCTTTAATATTGTTTTGTATAGCTTATTTTGCAGTGTTGCAGATACCAGTTGTTGTGAAAATGCTATATCCACTATATTATAGGGAATATATAGTAAAATACGCAGAAGAATATGAGCTTCCTGCTCCCCTTGTAGCTGCAGTTATTAGGACGGAAAGCAACTTCGATATATTTGCAGAATCCAGCAAGGGAGCCAAAGGGCTTATGCAAATAACACCAACTACCGGGAGTTGGATAGCAGATAAGCTGGTTGTTAAGAATTATAACGAGGATATGCTGTTTGATCCCGAAATTAATATAAGGTTTGGATGCTGGTATATCAGACATTTATTTGATTATTATAATAATAATCAAACATTAAGCTTTGCAGCCTACAATGGAGGCAGCGGAAATGTAGATAAATGGCTAGGTAATAAGGAGTTTAGTAGGGACGGGAAAAATCTAGATTCTATCCCTTTTAAGGAAACTAGTAATTTTGTCGAGAAAGTAAATAGAAATTTCAATATATATAAAAAGCTTTACAAATGGGATTAATAAAATATGCAACAAAAGCAAAAGGGTGAAATTGATGAAATTTAATAAAAAAATCTATGTTTTAATAATGGTAATTTTCATATTCTCAATTGTTTTAAGCTCCTGTGAGCAGATAAATAACGAGACAGATAAGACCGAAGTAAAAATAGAAAATGAAAAACCCTCAGAAGGGGGAACTTTAATTATTGGAGCGGTGGAACCAAAAGAATTGAACCCGCTTACCATTAACAGCAAAACCTTTATAGATGCTTCCAAGCTAATGTTTGAACCATTGGCTGAGTATGACAAAAGCTTAAAGCTGGTGCCTGTAATTGCACAGAAGTGGGAATATACAGAAGGTACCTCTAAGTTTACAATTACACTAAAAAACAATTTATATTGGAGCGATGGAGAGAAAATCACAAGTGCTGATGTAGTCTTTTCTCTTGACACTATAAAAGCAGCACAAGCATCTGCCTTCAAAAATGTGCTGGAGCACGTTTACAGCTATAAAGCGGAGAATGAAAATACAATTACTTTAATCTTTGATCAGGCTTATGCCAATGGCTTAGATATTTTAACTGTACCAATAATACCGGAGCATATATTAAGAGTAAGACCAAATGAAGTTCCAGCAGTATCGGGACCCTACAAAATATTAAGCTATGAAAAGCTTAAACAAATGGTGCTTGTACCAAATGATAAATGGATTAGACTAGGAAGTGTTGAGGCTGAAGGTAAAAAGCCCTATATAGAAAAAATTTCTATACAGTTTATTAATGATTTAGATGCTTTCTCTACAGCCTTTCAGGCGAAGGAATTTGATGTACTGCATACGCAATCCTATGACTGGGAAAAATATAGCGAATTAAAGGATGTGAAAACCTATAAATATAACTCGTTGGATTATGATTTTATAGGCTTTAACTACAACAATTCGATTTTCCAAGATAAAGCAGTGAGAAGGGCTATTTTTGCAGCAATAAATAGAAGAGGAATTATTGATAAATACTTATTGGGAAACGCTGTATTGACTGATGTACCTATACATCCAAACTCATGGCTTTACGATGGTAAGGAAATAAGTGGCACAAGCAGCAAGGTAGATGCTGCTAACTTATTGAAGCAGGCAGGCTTTGAAGATACCAATAGTGATAAGATACTAGAAAGAAAGTTTGATGATGTACTGCAAACTCTTAAATTCACATTGCTGACAAATAATGAAAACGAGTTTAGAGTAAAGGCAGCAGAAGAAATAAAAAGAAACTTAGAAGAAATAGGCTTTTCTGTAGAAGTGAAAACAGTGCCTTTTGAGGAAATGAAAAATGCACTTGCAACAAAGCAATTTGATGCTGTGCTGACAGGCTATAATCTATCTCCTAATCAGGATTTATCCTTTGCTTTCCATAGTTCGCAAATTGCAAGTGGAAAGAATTTTATGTCATATTCTAACCTGAATATGGATAATAATTTATATCAAGCTTATGTTAACACTGAGGATAATATGCGTCTAGAAATGTATAAAAGGGTACAACAAACCTTTAGAGAAGAAGTACCATGCATAAGTCTATTCTTTAGAGAGTCTGCAGTAGTAACACGAGATAAGGCAAAGGGTGAGATTACTCCCGATGCAATAAATCCTTACAGAAACATACAAAACTGGTTTATAGCAAAGGATAAAAGATAATTGTAGAAATTTTGTTTAAAGGGCTATTTCTTGTATATAATTTTATGTTGACACCTATAGAGGTTGCGTATATAATTATTCTGTGATATTGGCGGTCGTGGCGGAACGGCAGACGCGCACGTTTGAGGGGCGTGTGGGCAACCATGTGGGTTCAAGTCCCATCGACCGCACCATATATGTAGATTTAAACCTGAAGTAGAAATACTTCAGGTTTTTTGATGTGTCCAGAATATGAAAAAAACAGACACAAGTGTGAAGTGAACTGTATAAAAAATATCTGATTTAGATAATTTTAATAACGCAAAAAATGTTGTCAAATGTTGTCAAATGTTGTTAAAAGTGATAATATATACAATATGCGGAATATTCGCAGTGAGACATCCTAAAAAAAATTATAAAAACAGTAAGTGCAAGTTAGGTTATGGACGTATCTCTATGAAATTTTCCAGAATTCTAATTAATAAGGGGGGGCATAAATGTGAAAAGTATTAAAGCGAAAATAGTCGTCTACCTAGGAATACTCTTGCTATTCGTGTGTGCGGGATTAGGAGTTATTTCAAATGTGACAGCATCTAAAGCCTTAGTGACAAATGTAAGTGAAACTCTACCGCAATTGGCAGTTCAAGCGTCTCGTGTGGTATCGAATCGTATTGATGAGCAGTTCTCGCTTCTTGAGGTTATGGCAAATAGGCAGGAACTAAGTGATTCAATGGAGACATGGGAAATAAAATCTCTCATGTTAAATGAAGAACAAAAAAGAGCAGGGCATATTACGATGGGTATTGCTGACAGTAGCGGAAGCCTTGTTTCTACAGATGGCAAAACGACTGACATTAGTAGCAGTGAATATTTTAAGCAAGCATTGTCTGGCAAGAGGGCTGTAACAGATCCAATCGTTAATAAAAATGATGGTTCTGTAGTTATTATCTATGCTGTACCAATTAAGAGTCAGGGAGTTATCACAGGTGTTTTAATTGCCGTAAGAGATGGCTATGAGTTATGCAGCATGACCAGTGATATTGTATTTGGAAAAACTGGAAAAGCATTTATGATTGGAAAAGATGGGACAACTATTGCACATAGTAACAAAGACTTCGTGAAAGCAAAGGATAATAATTTTGTGAATTTGAAGACAAATACAAAGCTCAAATCCTTAGTTGAAATAGAAAAACAGATGATTAAAGGGATTACTGGGGTCGGTGAGTACAGCTACAATGGTGTTGTCAAGTATCTTGGATTTTCACCAATAGAGGGAACTGGTTGGTCTATTGCTGTAGCGGCACCCAAAACCGAGGTCCTGTCGGGCTTAAGTACATTAATGACATCCATCTTAATTGCATCGATGGTTATCCTACTTATCAGCATTGGGCTCGGTTACTTTATTGCTGGAACAGTGGCTAATCCAATAAAAGTAGCTTCAGAGCATCTTCGGGTTATGGCGATAGGAGATTTTTCTAAACAAACATCTGTACATTTAATGAAAAGAAAAGATGAAATAGGCACCTTGGCTATATCGATGAATACGATGCAAACATCGGTAAAAGATATAGTAAAAGCCGTTAATACTGAATCTGCAAATGTAGCCAATTCATTCTTGGCATCGCAACAAAATATTATTAGATTGAATACAGAAATTGAAGATATATCCGCTACTATAGAGCAGCTTTCTGCTGGAATGCAAGAAACTGCGGCATCAACAGAAGAAATGAATGCTACTTCCTCTGAAATTGAAAGAGCAATAGAGTCGATTTCAGAAAAAGCACAAGATGGGGCACTTTCAGCAGGAGAAATAAGCAAACGTGCTATGGCATTAAGAAATGCCTTCATTGCATCGCAACAAAACACTGCTGCGGTATTAAAGGGAGTAAAGGATAAACTTGGAGAAGCTTTAGAGGAATCCAAAGCTGTGGGACAAATCACCACATTAACAGAAGCTATTTTGCAAATAACTAACCAAACAAACCTATTAGCACTGAATGCTGCTATAGAAGCTGCGAGAGCAGGAGAAGCAGGAAGAGGTTTCGCAGTCGTTGCAGATGAGATTAGAAAGCTCGCTGAAGATTCTAAGACAACAGCTACACAAATTCAGGAAATAACTAATATTGTTATACATTCAGTTGATGATCTAACTATGAGTTCAAATAACCTATTGAATTATATAGAAACTGATGTGGATAAGGACTATGAGACTATGTTGGACGCAACTGAAAGATATAATCAAGATGCACAGGTTATTAATGATATAGTAACAGACTTTAGTGCCACTGCAGAAGAGCTGCTTGCTTCCACTCAAACCATGATTATTGCAATAAATGAGGTGACAAGTGCAACCAATGAAGGGGCCAGTGGAACGTCGGATATCGCTGAGAAGACTACTTCTATTACTGAAAAAGCAGCTGAAGTAATGCAAAGCTCCAAAGACGCTAATGAGAGTAGTGATATACTTGTTCAAATGGTGCAAAGGTTTAAGATATAGATAAGACTAACATTAGTATTGATTAGAGTTCATGTGAGTTTTAAGCTACCTAGAGATAGGTAGCTTTTATTTTCAAAGCAAAGGGTGATATTGTATCAATAATAGAACATACTAAAAAACAAACCTTAGTTAAAAAAGAGGGCACAATTGGATGGGTTTTGAATGAAAAAATAAAAGAAGTAATTGACAAATAAAACAAAATTAATTAATATAAAATTAGCACTCGATTGTAGTGAGTGCTAACAAATGGTACATATTACCTAAAAGAAATTCAATTATTCTTGATAACAAAAGGAAGGGAAATGATAAAATGGCAAAAAAACAATTTAAAGCAGAATCAAAAAGACTACTAGACCTTATGATTAACTCAATCTACACCCACAAAGAAATATTTCTTAGGGAGCTAATATCAAATGCAAGCGATGCAATTGATAAACGATATTATATTGCGCTTTCAGATGAAAAAACCAGCTTCGATAAAAATGACTTTTATATAAAAATTAGCCCAGACAAAGAAAATAAAACGCTTACTATTACTGATACTGGTATAGGCATGACAAAAGAAGAACTGGAGAATAATCTTGGTACTATCGCAAGGAGCGGCTCACTTGAGTTTAAGAATGAAAATGAAGCAAAAGATGGAGTCGATATAATAGGTCAATTTGGAATAGGCTTTTATTCTGCTTTTATGGTATCTGATTTAGTAACAGTAAAAAGTCGCTCAATAAATTCTGATGAAGCTTATATATGGCAGTCAAAGGGTGCAGAGGGCTATACTATTGATACCTGTGATAGGGACATAGTAGGCACAGAAATAATACTTAAAATCAAAGAAAATACTGAGGATGAAAATTATGATGAGTATCTTGATGAACATAGATTAAGATCCTTAGTCAAGAAATACTCTGATTTTATCAAATATCCAATCAAAATGCTTGTAAAGAAAAGCAAGCTAAAAGAAGGCAGCGAAACTGAATATGAGGATTATTTTGAAGAAGAAATCTTAAACAGTATGGTGCCTATATGGAGAAGAAACAAAAACGAGCTTAAAGAAGAGGACTATGACAATTTCTATATGGAGAAGCACTTTGGCTATGAAAAGCCATTAAAGTCAATCCATGCAAGTGTTGATGGAGTAACAAGCTATAATACTATACTCTACATACCAGCTAGAGCACCTTATGATTTTTATAACAAGGATTTTGAAAAGGGCTTGGAGCTGTATTCCAATGGCGTTCTTATTATGGAGAAATGTGCTGATCTATTGCCAGATTATTTTGCCTTTGTTCAAGGCTTGGTTGACTCTGCAGACCTCTCACTAAATATTTCAAGAGAGCTTTTACAGCACGACAGACAGCTAAAGATTATAGCTAAAAAGATAAAAGAAAAGATTAAGAGTGAACTATCAACAATGCTTACAAACGAGCGTGAGAAGTATGAAGAGTTTTATAAGAGCTTCGGTAAACAGCTAAAATATGGAGTATACTCTGATTGGGGTAGTAATAAGGAATTATTGCAGGATTTATTGTTGTTTTATTCTTCCTCTGAGAAAAAGCTTGTAAGCCTTGATGAATATATTTCTCGCATGAAGGAAGAGCAAAAGTATATCTATTATGCGTCAGGTGACAGTGTAGAAAGAATCGAAAAGCTGCCGCAAACAGAGCTGCTAATAGATAAGGGCTTTGAAATGTTGTATTTAACAGATGATGTTGATGAGTTTGCTATCAAAGTTCTGACAAAATACAAGGAAAAGGAGTTCAAATCTGTTTCCAGTGGCGATTTAGGCTTTGATGCTGAGGATAAAGATACTGATAAGGAAGCGGATGAGGATAAGGAGCTTTTTGACTTCATGAAGGAAGCTTTAGCGGGTAAGATAAAAGAGGTTAAGGCTTCAAAACGTCTAAAGAGTCATCCTGTTTGTCTTACTAGTGAGGGTGAGCTATCCATCGAAATGGAAAAGGTGCTAAATATGATGCCGGACAATCAAGGCATCAAAGCAGATAAGATTTTAGAAATCAACACAAACCATGAGATGTTTAATGCTGTGAAGCAAGCATTTGCAATGGATAAGGATAAAGTAAAGATGTATGCAAATATTCTTTATAACCAAGCCCTGCTAATTGAGGGACTTCCTATTGAAGATCCTGTACAATTTGCAAATGATGTTTGCCAATTGATGAAATAATTAGGTAATCAAAAAGCCTTTTGTCTCTATAGTGAAACAAAAGGCTTTTTCTTATTTGCTTTTCTCAGGCTCATAAGGGTCTTCCTCATAATCAAACTCAGTTTTTTTCATGGTAGCCTTATTTGTATAGCCTTGATACATATTGTTATCTCTATTCATATTTTTAAAGCGATCGAAATCATCTTCTTCGTAATCAAAGTCACTTTTGTATATGCTGTGTTTTTCCTTAGACAATTTAAGCTCCACTCCTTATATAATTTAATACTCATAAAAAGTATAGCAGAGTTTTTTCATTAATCCAAGTTGAAGCGTGGCTATATTTCTGGTAGCATATAAGGTAATTGTTTTATATTTGGTGGGGGTGTTTCGGTGCGAATACTATTATATGTACTAATTATTCTTGCAGGGGCGTGGCTAGGAAATAAGGGTAAGCTAAAGGCTATAGTGCTTAAAAATCTTTCTAAGATACAGTATGCTTGCTTGCTGCTGCTGCTTTTCATTATGGGAGTAAATATAGGAATCAATAAAGAAATAATAAGCACTTTTGGGAAGCTTGGCATTCAGGCTTTGGTACTTGCTTTGTTTTCTATCGTTTTTAGCATCGCAGCTGTTAAGTTAGTGAGCAGATACTTTCACTATAAAGAGAAGGCGGTGCAAAAGGATGAGCTTTAGCATATTAATTGCAGTTGCTGTTGGCATACTGTCGGGCTTGTTTATATTTCCGGATGCCTTTGCACAGCATATCGGAATAGTGATAGACATAGGACTTTGCACGCTTTTATTTTTTGTAGGTATAGATATAGGCAGAAATAAGGATATTATAAGTCAGGTTAAGTTAATGGGGTATAAGATATTGCTTGTGCCTTTTAGTATAGCTTTGGGTAGTATAGTAGGTAGTATCTTAGGGGGCTTTGTTCTTGGATTGCCTCTAAATGAGTCTGGCGCTATAGGTGCAGGCTTTGGCTGGTATACCCTATCTGCTATAGAGTTATCCAAATACAGTGTGGAAACAGGAGCCCTTGCCTTTATAACAAACGTATGCAGAGAGGTTATTGCCTTGGTCAGCATACCTTATATAGCAAGGCATATAGGTAAACTGGAAGCTATTGCCCCTGCGGGAGCAACTGCTATGGACACATCGCTGCCTGTTATATCAAAGGCAACGGATGCTAATACTGCTGTTGTATCATTTTTAACAGGGGTGGTTTTATCAACTCTGGTGCCTATATTGGTACCAATAATTATAGCTATTAAGCTTTAATGCTGTGAAAGGAGCTAGTATGAAAGAAATAAGATTGCACGGAGAAACAATAGTGACTGGTATGGGTTCAGTTCAACACATAAGTAAACTGGACTGTAAGAGAGTGTTTGTTGTTACGGGACAAAGCTCGGTTTTTGAGAATGGCACAATTGATAAGATTACGAGATTATTGGCTGACAAAGGCTGTGAGTATAAGATACACTCAGGAATAAAGAAGAACCCTGAAACCAAGGCTGTTTTGGACGGGGTGGCAGAGATGAGGGAGTTTCAACCAGATACAATTATTGCGGTAGGAGGCGGTTCTGCTATTGATGCGGCTAAGGTTATGGCGGTTTTTTATGACTTCCCTGAGCTTACCTTTGAAAAGGCGGCTGAGGGTAACATCCCAGACAAACGAAAGAACATAAGGTTTGTAGCTATTCCTACTACCTCAGGTACTGGTACAGAAGTAACAAGGTCTGCAGTTATTACCTACAGAACTTCAAATATAAAAATTGGCTTGAAGTCACAGGCTTTTATCCCAGACATAGCAATACTAGACGGTGAGCTTACTCTCACAATGCCAAAACATGTGGCGGCAGAGACTGGTATGGATGCAATGACTCATGCAGTAGAATGCTATATCAACAAAAACCTTGATGATTTTGCAGAGTGCTTGGCAATCGGAGCTGTAAAAGGCTTATTTGAATATTTGCCATCCTCTTGTATTAAAGGTGATGCAGTAAGTCGTGAGAAGGTACACAACTATCAATGTATTGCAGGAAGTGCATTTGCTAATGTAGGCTTGGGACTTGCACATGGAATATCTCATTCCATTGGAGGACTGCTTAATTATGGACATGGCTTAATAAATGCTGTAGCTCTTCCTTATGTCATGCAATATAATTCCAGAGATGCAGAGGTTAAGAAAAGATTAAAAAGGCTTGCTAAGGCAATTGAGGTTGAAGACTTTATCGCTTCTATCAAGGAACTTAATACTAGAATAGGAATTCCTGATTCACTGGAGGAAATGGGAATAGATAAAGATACCTTTAAAAAGAACTTTGATGCGTTGGTAGATAACTCCCTTAAGGGCTCAACAAGGGTTAATCCTGTAGAGGTTACCAGAGTAGATATGGAGAAGCTTTTAAAAGCAATGTTTGAGGGAAAAGAAGCTAATATATAAGTAAAAGCACATATAGGCAATTGTCTATATGTGCTTTTGCTTAGCTTATGTATTTTTTGTTTTTGGAGCTTTCGATATGTAAGTTGCTCAAGAAGGCGATTGCTTTTTCTGGCTCATGATAAGCTATGTAGCTAAGATGCTCCATCTGAATCTCATGAGAATGTTTTTCCTCCATTACTTTCTTAGTAAGTGCACTAATTGTGCTTTGCAGCTCTTCAATCTTTTTTTCCTTCTCTATAGTAATTGTATCCACATAGCTGTTTATATCGTTGACATTGCTGTGATAGAAGCTTATGAAATCCTCAATAAAACCGCTAAATTCATCCTTATATCTTTCGAGAAGCTGCAGCTTTTTCTCTACCGCGTATTCCTGCTCCAGCTCACTATTTATTTCTTCTAGAAGCTTTGCTTTGTTATCCAAATCTCTAATATCCATTATACTTCCTCGCTTTCTCCTGTATGTCTGCATTATAACCAATAAATCAACAAAGTTAAACATAAATAAGAATATATATCTTTATTATATCAGATATTTTGTACATGAAATATCTGTTAAAGATTATTAAAAGGATTTTTATTGCTTTTGTAGAATTATTTTAACATAAACTATTTTAGGCTTGGTTAGGAGATTTATGTAGTCTAAAGTTTTATGTAAAGGTGATTATATGCTGACGATAAACATGCAAGAAAGAGATCTTTGTTTCAAAGATATTACCAAGGATGATTTGGATGAAGTATTAAAACTTTATAACCAAAATGAAATAAATATGTACGCGACTGGAATTGACAGGGCTATGTCGCTTGAGGATATTACCCAAAAATACTTAGAGGTACTTGTAAACAGCCATGAGTTTTTTGTAGGTATATTTGTTTACGACCATGATAGTGCTATTAGTAAGATGATAGGGGTCGTTAAAGGCAGAATTGATTATGACAATAATGAAGAAGCTTGGATTTCATCCATACTAATTGACAACAGCTTTCAAAGAAAAGGAATAGGGAGCAAAGCTGTTGAGTATTTAATTGAGCGGCTTAGGGGAATCTATGATATAAAAAGTATACTGATAGGAACATTGTCAGGCAATATTATAGGCAAGAAATTTTGGAAGAATCTAGGGTTTAGCTATATTAGAACTATAGATAAATACATAAAACTAAACAGTAAGAAAGAAGATTTTATAATAATGAGAAAGGATCTATATATATCGCACTAAACAATTTATATTTATAAAATAGTGCGATATATATTCCACTCTAGATAGAACGCACAAATTTCATTGATTTGTGCGTTCTATCTAGAGTAATAATTCCGATAAAGGGTATTATTTTTCAAAGGTTCTGTTTTTCAAGTAGGACATTATTTTCTTAACATAAGCTTCGGTTTCTTGAAAAGGTGGGATGCCACCGTATTTAATGACATTTCCGGGACCTGCGTTATAAGCTGCTAAAGCGAGCTCTAAATTTCCTCCAAACTTATTTAGCATATCCTTAAGAAAGCTTACGCCGCCTTCTATATTTTCACTAGGGTCAAAGACATCCTTGACTCCAAGTCCGCTGGCTGTATCGGGCATTAATTGCATGAGACCCATGGCACCTGCTGAAGATACTACATTAGGATTAAAATTGGATTCAGCCTTTATTACAGCTTTTATAATAGCACTGCTGATATTGTACTTTTTAGCAGTGCTCTCTATAATAGAGTTGTAATCTCTATTATAGCTGTCAGAGTCTTCAGAATTGCCGACATAATTTGTTTCATTGGATAAAATCTCGTCGAAGCTTCCTTCGCTACTTTTCACAAGCTTTACGAAAGGAGGCAGCTGACCTTGGATTTCTGCTAGCTTTTGTTGAAGAATGTTGTTTAGTGTACTTGACATTTTATCAACCCCTTAAGACTATTTTAAAACAAAACAAGCTATTATTCAATGAAAGTCTTAAATCATATCAAAATTTATGAATGTGAGACTAAAAAATATTTATTCATTGAATAGATTTATTTAATATGGTAAATTCAAGTATATACGAGGTGATATTATGAGAAGCACAAGAGCAGAGATAAAGATAAAAAGAAAAAAATATATTAAAAATATATTATGGATATTTTTGGTAATAATACCCTTTACAGCAGTGGTAAGTTCCTTTGCACTAGACTATGTGATGAATAGAGGTGCAGGTATTAGTACTCCAATCGCAGCAGTAAAACCAGAAGATGAAGATATAGATGCCTATAAATATAGTTTAAATATAAATTCTAAAGAGCTTTACAGAGTCGAAATTAAAAAGTACGATAAATATGAAGATGCTGAAGCATTTATTGTTACTTTAAAAAATAAAAAGCTTAATGGCTTTATAATTAAAGAGCAGGGATATTTAACTTTTCATGGTATATATTTTAATAAGTCGCAAGCTGAAACCGATGTATTGTATCTGAAAAGAAAAGGTATACAAGCTAGCGTAAGTGCAGTTAATATAAGTGGCTTTGGTATTAGGTATGACGATATTGATAAAACATTGATTGATCTTGCTAAAGCTACTGATAAAGTGATTTTAAGCATTGTTGAGGAGAAAGCAGTCCTAAGCTTAGAAAGTTTATATTCTGATAAGAAAATAAGTGATACAAGTCTTGGTGGGATAATTGAAAATGAGGCAAAACTTACAAGATACTTAAAATATTTAGAGGATGTAAAGACCTCGAAGAGCACTGCTTATTATAAGGTTGAACTGGAGACATTGATAAAAGAAGTGCTTGCTGACAGATTAAATCCAGAAGATAGTTATAGCTATTATGACCTGCAAAACAGTCTGTTAAATCAGGTTAATGCCTTTCACAAGTTTTGTAACAAATTAATTGTATAGCAAAACACCCTAAATTAGGAGGCGGCTTTATGAAGATTAGTGAGATTATGGAATTGTTATGTGCTGAGATACTATGCGGTAAAGAATTTATAGATAATGATGTAGCCTATGGCTTTGGTTCGGATTTAATGAGTGATGTATTGGCTTATGTAAAAGGTAGTACAGTACTGCTTACAGGGTTAATTAATAATCAAGTAATAAGAACTGCGGAGATGGCTGACCTAAACGCCATAGTATTTGTAAGAGGTAAGAAACCGGATCAAGACTTAATTAACCTTGCCATAGAAAATAATATTGTGTTGATGCTTACTAAGGACACATTGTATACGGCTTCAGGGAAACTGTATTGCAGTGGACTTCGAGGCGTACAAATTGACTGTTAAAGGAGAAAGGCAGAATAATGGATGTAATAAGATATACTTTTGACATAGAGAAGGATGACTTTGATAGAGCCGGGGAGGCATCAAGCAATATAAAAAAGACTCTCAGACAGCTGGGAATTGATTCTTCAATTATTAGAAAAATATCAATTGCCAGTTATGAAGCTGAGATAAATATTGTTATACACTCATTAGGTGGACAGATAGATTTTGAGGTTGATCCAAACTGCATTAGAATTGTCGCAAAGGACAGAGGGCCAGGAATAAAAGACATAGAGCTTGCAATGCAGGAGGGGTATTCTACTGCCAGTGAAAAGGTTAGAGAAATGGGCTTTGGGGCAGGTATGGGCCTACCCAATATGAGAAAATGCTCAGATAAGTTTTCTGTGGAATCTGAATTAGGTAAAGGAACAACTATTTCCATGGAAATGTATTTATGAAAGCAGGTGATAGTGTGGACAGAAAATACTTCCATTCAGTTGTACTTCAGGAAGATAGGTGCATAGGCTGTACCAGCTGTTTAAAGGTATGCCCTACTGAAGCAATAAGACTAAAGGATGGAAAAGCAAGAATAATTGGAGAAAAATGCATTGACTGTGGTGAATGCATCAGGATATGCCCAAACCATGCTAAAAATGCAATAACTGATAAACTTTCTATACTGCAAAATTTTCAATACAAAATAGCTATTCCTTCTTTGGTTTTGTATGGCCAGTTTGCAGGCAAGGTAGGAATAAACTCAATGCTTACTGCATTGAAAGGAATAGGCTTTGATGATGTGTATGAAGCTACTACAGGTACTGAAATTATTACAGAGGTTATCAAAAGAAGAATATTAGGTAATAATTCCTTTGGAAGACCTCTCATTAATTCATCCTGCCCCGCGATTTTGAGGCTTATACAGATAAGATTTCCCGACTTACTGCCTAATGTAGTTAATATTGAGACACCAATAGAAATTACAGCCAGAATAGCTAAAACTGAAGCGGCAGAAAAAACTGGACTGGATATATCACAAATAGGTGTAGTTTTTATATCGCCTTGTACTGCAAGAGTAACAAGTATAAGAAATCCTTTAGGTATTGAGAAGTCATTTATTGATGCTGCCATATCAATGAAGGATATTTATGGTGCTATAGTAAGAAATCTAAACAGTACAGATGATGAAAATATGACGAACAGTACAAGTGAGTCTATGGAATGGCCAATTATTGGAGGGCAGTCTAAAGCCTTGGGATTAGAAAACTATATAGCTGTTGACGGAATAAATGAGGTAATAAAGGTACTTGAGGAGATAGATGCCGGACGCCTTGAGGGTTTGGATTTCTTTGAGGGAATGGCTTGCGTAGGAGGCTGTATTGGTGGACCTCTTACTATAGAAAACCCCTTTATAGCAAAATGTAAAATGCGAAATCTGGCAAAGGAGCTTCCAAATTCTGTGCTTACCGACGAAAAGGTTAAGAGCTACCTTACTATGTATGATAAAGGATTTATAAAGTTGACAGAATCCATTGAACCTAGAACAATAATGAAGCTGGATAAAGATATATCAAAATCTATGAAGAAAATAGAAATGATAAAGGAGATTCTAAGGTATTTACCTGGATTAGACTGTGGTGTGTGCGGAGCTCCAACCTGTAGGGCATTCGCTGAGGATATAGTTAAAGGAGAGAATCAAAAATCCATTTGTTTAGTAAAGACAATGGAAAGTTTCAAGAACAAAAAGAAGATGTAATTAATATAGGGAGGCTTTGACTATTATGATAAAAACTATCTGCGAAAAAATAAATGCTAAAATACTAGCTGGTTCAGATAAAATAGACAAAGAAATAAGTGGAGTATATATATGTGACCTTTTAAGCTGGGTAATGTCACACGCTAACAAGGGCAATGCATGGATAACTGTAATGTCTCATGTAAATGTAGTAGCTGTTGCATCCTTATTAGACTTGGGATGTATCATAGTGCCAGAAGAAATTGAAGTAGATCTGGATGCCCTTAAAAAAGCAGAAGTAGAAGGCATTCCGATACTTAGCACTCCACTCAATGCTTATCAAATAGCTGTAGAGCTTGAAAAGATGGGCTTAGGTAAATAAAATGAAATTTGCTGTTGATTTACACATTCACACAGCTTTATCACCTTGCGGCGATGAGGACATGACACCAAATAATATAGTCAATATGGCCTTACTCAAGGGCTTAGATATGATTGCTATTACAGATCATAACTGTTGCGGCAATTTAGAAGCTGTTATAGAGGTAGCTAGAAATAACGGCTTAACTGTTATTCCTGGCATTGAGGTTCAAAGTAAGGAAGAAGTCCATCTGATTTGTTTGTTTAAAAAAATAGATAATGCATTAGAATTTGGACAAACAATCTATGACTCACTACCAAATATACAGAACAATGAAGAACTATTCGGAAAACAATCGCTGCTTAATACTCAGGATGAAGTCATAGGTAAGCTAGACAAGCTGCTCTTGTCCTCCTGCAAATTTTCCATAGAGGAAATATTTGCATTGACTGAGAAGCTTGATGGCTTGTGTATTCCTGCACATGTGGATAGAATGGGTTACAGTATAATTAGCAATCTTGGCTTTATACCACCATCTCTTAAAGTACCTGTTGTAGAGTTTTCCAAAAAAGAAACACCGGAGAACATAATTGAAAAAATTCCATTTCTTAAGAGTTACAAGCATATAATGTCTTCGGATGCACATTATTTATGGGATATCAGTGAAAGAGAATACTTTGTAGAAATGGAATATCTAAGTATAAGTCAACTGTTTACATCATTAAAGTCATAGGGAAGCCTAGGACTTTTATTTATGGCTATAGCAAATATATGATATAATGAGGATGATAGACACAATATTCAGAAATATTTAAATATTATAACAAAAACCGAGCTAAACATAGAAAATACTAGTATTTGAAAGTAATTATTAAAATATGCAATAAATTTAAAAATTTTTGTTAAAAAATTCTCATAGATGTGTTACAATATTCATGGACGTTTAATTGATAAATTTATGTCAATTAGATATAATTAATATGATCAAAATGTAAGGAGGGGTTCTCTTTGATGACTGATAGGGAATTCAAAGAAAAGCTAGATAAGTTGGAACATATCATAAATGAACACAAGGACCAACAAGGAGCATTAATGCCATTACTTCATGAGACTCAAGAGTTGTTTGGGTACTTGCCGGAAGAAGCACAAAAGAAGATATCTGAAGCTCTTGATATTTCAATGGCAGAGATATATGGAGTTGCTACATTCTACTCAAGATTCACATTAAAACCAAGAGGAAAATATACAGTAGCTGTTTGTTTAGGTACAGCATGTTATGTTAAAAATTCACAAGGTGTTATTGAGAAAGTCATGA
Source organism: Lutisporaceae bacterium (assembly GCA_049684915.1). Classification (GTDB taxonomy): domain Bacteria; phylum Bacillota; class Clostridia; order Lutisporales; family Lutisporaceae; genus GWB2-37-7. The sequence continues at coordinate 40,345 of JBAVGO010000068.1, forward strand.
ATGAGCTAAAGATTAAAGCAGGCGAAACAACTGATGACGGATTCTTTACCTTAGAAGCAACTAGATGTATCGGATGCTGTGGTCTTGCACCAGTTATGACAGTTGGCGACGATGTTTACGGTAAAATAGTACCAGAAGATGTTCCTGACATATTAAAGAAATATCAAGAATAACTATGAAAGAGCTTGCACTTCACATTCTAGATCTCGTACAGAACTCAATAACAGCCAGAGCTAGTCTAATTGAAATTAAAGTTGATGAGAACTTGGAAGATGACATATTGACTATTATTATAAAGGATAATGGCTGCGGCATGGATAATGAGGAAACACATAGAGTAAAAGATCCTTTTGTAACAAGCAGGACAAGCCGTAAGGTTGGACTAGGGATACCGCTTATGTTGGCTGCGTGCCAAAGATGTGAAGGAGATTTAGTCATAGAATCACAAAAAAATGTGGGAACCAAGCTTATAGCTACATTTAAGTATAGCCATATTGACAGGGCGCCTATTGGTAACATGACAGAAACGATGGTTAGCCTAATATTAGGAGCGGACAACGTAGATTTTCTCTATATTCACAAAATTAATCAAGAGGAGTTTTGCTTTGACACCAAGGAAATAAGGCAGACTCTTGGAGAAAACGTGCCGCTGTCAGAGTTTAGTGTACTTGATTGGATAAAGGGTTATATTGATGAGGGTTTAAGTAATTTGCGCGGAGGTGTATTATATTGAAAACTTTTAAGGAGTTAGAAGAAATAAGAAAGAAAACCTTAGAAACCATAAATGTTAGAAAAGACAGATCAGGAACAAGAATAGTAGTAGGTATGGCAACATGCGGTATAGCAGCAGGTGCGAGACCAGTACTTGTTTCTATAATGGATGAAGTAAAGAAGAATGATCTATCTGATGTAGTTGTTGCACAAACAGGCTGTATAGGAATGTGCAGACTAGAACCAATAGTTGAGGTTTACAGGCCGGGAGAGGACAAAGTAACATATGTTAAGGTTACTCCTGCAAAAGCTTTAAGAATTATTAACGAGCACGTAATGCAAAGCAAGGTAGTTGATGAGTACACTATCGGAGCTGAAGATAAGTAAAACTGAGCGATTCAGAAATCTATTAGGGGGTAAAAGTAAATGGAAATGTATCGTTCCCATGTTATGATTTGCAGGGGTACTGGCTGTACATCCTCAAATTCAGAGCAAATCGCAAAAAACTTTGAAGATCTTATAAAGAAAAATGGATTGGACAACGAAGTTATTGTAGAAAGAACAGGCTGCTTTGGTCTATGTGCTTTAGGTCCAATAGTTATAATTTATCCTGAAGCATCCTTCTACAGCATGGTAAAGCCAGAAGATGTTGAAGAGATTGTAAATGAACATCTTATAAAGGGTAGAATTGTAAAGAGACTTCTTTATGCTGAGAC
>JBAVGO010000069.1:0-16087 GCA_049684915.1 Lutisporaceae bacterium
AAAAATGTTCCATCTAGATTATAATTTTACTGGTACCTATGATGAATATGAAAACCAAGCTAGCAAGATTTATTCAAACACTTATTTACCACTTCCTCAAGAAGCATTAGAAAACAAACTTATAGATTTTAAAAGGTTCAATATGCCACTGCCAACATGGCAAAGAGAAGCAGTTATTCCACCTACTATTATTTTTAATGCTGCAATTATAAGAGCTGATACAGCATCTGTAAATATCGGTTTGTTTTTTATAAACTCAATGGAGCTTGTAAAACAAGATGAGAATTGGCTGGTTACTGGCTTCTCCACACATCCTGAATCAAAAGAAGTTAAAGAGCTTCGCACCTTGGTACTAAAGCATATAAACGACATTAAAAGTAAAAATTCTGAAGAAGCACTCAAGTATTGGAAAAGTGACAAGCCTAACGAATTTAATGAAAAGCAAATTAAAATTGTAGAAGACTTGATGAAGCAAGGAAGCAAAATAAAAATAGAAATAGGTGAGATTGAGCTTTGGTCTTTAAGTGAACCTCACAGAGCTGAGAGTCCACAAACTACCGTTGAAGCGAAAGCAAAAATTATAATCAGCGATGAGAGCAATTCGCGAAAATACAAGCTTATACTCACTAAAAATGATAGCCGAAGCTTCACGATATCAAGCTGGAGCATAGATCCACTAAGCATATCACAACTTCGTTGATTATTGAAATTTTTTTATCTCGAAACAACAAATATTATAGATTCTTTTCGGGCAACCTATATTTGAGGTGAAAAACATGTATAGTTTAAACAGTGAATACAATGTTCGTAATGGATATGTAATAAATCATATACCAGAGGTTGTATCAACAAATATACTAGGTACAGTACTTTTCGGTGAAGATCCTGGAAATATTATGGATGAGCTACAATATGATGATCAGATTGCAAAACTAACACGTTAACTTTACCTCAAAACAACACCCCGCCAATAGCGGGGTGTTGTTTAATGTTTATAAATAATTATGCATAAAGCTTTGAAACTATAAATACTACCAATCTTGAAGGAAGAATCCTCTTCAAAAATGCTAATACTTTGTTTATAGATCCTACAACTACTCTTACAGGTGGATTATCACTAACCATAATTCTCTTAACGGTTTTTACAATACCAATAGGAGGTGGACCACTTTGCTCATCTTTAATCATTCTTTCAATAGAACTATTAAAGGTCTTCTTATAAACTGAATCTTTGGAAGCCTCAACAAAAACTCTGCTGTTAGTAAAGCCTGTTCTGGTATCTCCAGGTTCTAGCATAGATACATTTATTCCAAAAGGTTTTACTTCTGTTCTCATTCCCTCAGTCATAGCTTCAAGTGCAAACTTACTTGCACTATAGAAGGACTGATAAGGAACTGGAATCAAACCGGCAGTGGAACTAATGTTAATTATTAGACCCTTTCCCTTTTGTCTCATAATCGGAATCACACTTCTGCACATTCTATGTATTCCAAAGAAATTTGTGTTAAGCTCCATGAATGCCTCTTCATGGGTCGTATCCTCAACTGATCCTGCAAGGGCAAAGCCTGCACAATTAATTAAAACATCAATGCTTCCTTCTTTTTCTTGCACATAATCTATTGCCTTTGTTATTGACTCTTGATTACATACATCAAGCTGAAGCATTTTGATAAAGCCACCTTCATTAGCTTGCAAAGGATCATTATTCTCTGTTATTTTTCTGCTTGTTCCATAGACCTTAAAGCCTTCCTTTGCAAGAGCTTCTGCTATAGCCTTTCCCATACCTGAGGAAGCTCCTGCTATAAAAACAACATCTCCATAAAGTTTTTTCATTGCTTATCCTCCCTAGATGATATCATATTCCTTGCCTACTACTTCAAGGGCATTTAGAGCTTTATCCAAATGTTCTCTTGTATGTGAAGACATTATACTCATTCTTACTCTTGCCAATCTCTTTGGTACTGCAGGATAAAGAACAGGGTTTACATATATATCCATTTCATGAAGTCTTCTGCAAATCTCCTTAACCTTTAAATCATCTCCAACAATAATAGGGAAAATAGCAGTTTGTGCATTTCCTAAATTAAAACCCAAATTTATCAAGTTTTCTCTGAAGTAATTTATATTGCTCCAAAGCTGCTCTCTTAGCTGTGGTTCATCCTCTACAACATCCATAGCTTCGATTAAAGAACCAGCTGACTGCGGTGTCATTGCAGTTGAAAACATATAAGGTCTAGAATAATAATGCAGAAGCTCAATTAGCTCCTCCTTAGCAGCTATAAAGCCTCCAACCACACCTAAGCCCTTGGAGAAGGTACCTGCCACTATATCTACCTTTCCTTCTATGTTAAAGTGCTGCGGTGTTCCTCTTCCAGTTTTGCCGATTACCCCAGAAGCATGAGCCTCATCAACCATTACATAAGCACCGTAAGCTTTGGCAAGCTCAACAATTTTATCTAATTGAGCAATATCACCATCCATAGAATAAACTCCATCTACAATTACAAGCTTGGTATTATATTTATCCTTAGCCTTTGATAAAGCATGTTCCAAAGATTTCATGTCATTATGTTTAAAATACTTCGTATTTGTATTCTTACAACCGTCTATAATACTTGCATGTACAAGAATGTCAAGTATAGCAATATCATTTTCTTGAAGCATAGATAACAAAGTGCCACAGTTGGAACCAAAACCTGAAGTATATATTATAGCTGACTCGCAGCCCTTGAATTTCGCTGTCTTTTCTTCTAGCTCAATATGTAAATCTGTAGTACCACCTAGAAGCGGTACACTTCCAGCACCTGATCCATACTTTTCTAAGGCAGCTCTACCGGCAGCAATAGTTCTTGGATGCTTGGTAAGGTTTAAATAATCGTTGGATGCGAGATATACCATTTCTCTGATTTCTCCCGTATATTTATCAAGAACCCTCATCACAGGGCTACATCCGTCTAAGGATATACGCCTATACTGTAAATGTCGTTTCTCTATCAAATCATCCGTAAACTCTTTAAACAACTTCGCCCTTCCCATAATGTCTACATCATCAACCTTAACAAAGTCTGCTAAGGTAAAATTTCTAGAATCCATAATATTACCTCCTCATATATTAATACCTACTACTTACTTACAAACTCCAAATTGTTAAAATAATATCTATGCTGTGTACACATTAATGTGTACACAGCATAGATATATTATATCATAGATAATAAATTTTAGAATACCTATCAGAATATTTTAGATAATTTATTTAATTACAACTATACGCGGATATTAACTCCTTTAAAATACTATAATAGAAGAAGATAAATTACAAAGGAGGCGTATTATGTTTAAGCTAATAAAAAATGTTGACTTATACAATCCTCATTCTGTTGGCAGGATGGATATACTGATATGCAATGATAAAATAATAAAAATATCTCAAAATATTGATTTTCCTACAGACAAATTTAAAACAGAAATTGTCGATGGCACTGATTATAGAGCTGTACCAGGCTTTATAGACCAGCATGTTCACTTTATCGGTGGTGGTGGTGAAGGAGGTCCTGTTACCAGAACTCCCGAGGTGCAGCTGTCAGCCCTTACAACAGCAGGAATTACAACTGCTGTCGGACTTTTAGGAACAGATGGCATTACCAGAAGCATGGAAGCTCTGCTTGCTAAAGCTAGAGCCCTTGAAATAGAAGGAATTTCGACCTTTATATATTCCGGCTGTTATGAAATACCAACACAAACATTAACAGGTACAGTTAAAACAGATATAGTAATAATTGATAAAGTAATTGGTACAGGCGAGCTTGCTATTTCAGACCATAGGTCTTCACAGCCAAACTACGATGATGTAAAAAAAATAGCTGCTGAAGCCAGAGTTGGCGGAATTCTTTCAGGCAAGTGCGGTATCGTACATCTTCATTTGGGTAATGGCATGGATGGCATTAAAATTCTTATGGATATAATTAGAACAACTGAAATTCCTATTAAACAGTTTATGCCCTCCCATATAAATAGAATCGAACATTTAATAGAGCAAAGTATGGATTATATTAGGCTGGGAGGAAATGTGGATATCACTTCCGACTTTTCTAAAACCAAAGATAGCCCTACTACATATAGCATATCAGATACTTTGAAGATTTATAAAGAACACAATATACCAATTGATAGAGTGTGTGCAAGCTCAGACAGTAATGGTAGCTCACCTGAATATGATGAAGAAGGAAATTTGATAAGAATTGGTGTTGGTTCTCCTTCTCCTTTATATAGGGACATTAAAAATGCCATTGAAGATGGTATAGTAAGCCTTGAGGAAGGTATTAGCATAATTACAGAAAATCCTGCCAAAGCTTTAAAGCTGTATCCATACAAAGGGGCTCTAATTGAAAACAGCGATGCAGATTTAGTATTACTTGATAAAAAACTCAATATAGATACTGTAATAGCAAAAGGCAGAACTATGGTAAGACAAGGCATTGCAGTAGTTAAAGGCTTCTTTGAGGTTTAAATTTCAAATTTCATATTCTAATTATGGTTACATCGACATAATATTATAGAGAAATCCAATCGGACTTCTCTATTTTCATTGCGAGGTGTTGCATGTGCAGGAATTAAATAAGTTAAATTTTCAGTATAACAATACTATAAATGCTGTATCTAAGAAACAGTATGACGTACATTTAGAATTATATGAAGGCTATGTAAATAAAACAAATGAGATTTGGAAAGAGCTTAAGGATGCTCCGCAAAGTGAAAAGGCTAATGCCACTTACAGTAAGTATAGAGGATTAAAAAAGGGTGAAACCTATGCTTTAAATGGTGTTATACTTCATGAGTTATACTTTGATAACCTAGGTGGTATTAATAATACTCCCTCTGGTGTTGCACTTGAGCTTATTAATCAGTTTTTTGGTTCTTATGAAAACTGGAAACAAGATTTCATCGCTTGTGGCAAAGCTGCTAGGGGCTGGACAATACTCTGCTATGATCAGCGCAGTAAATCGCTAAAAAATATACTATGTGATAGTCACGATGAAGGCAACATAGTGAACGCATATCCCCTTATAATTATGGACGTATATGAACATGCGTACTTTGTAGATTATCAAAATAAAAAAGCAGACTATATTGAAAGCTTCATGTTGGATATCAATTGGGATTCAGTAAACAAGAGAGCACGTAAGCTGATTAAATAGCAAAAAACCGTAGTAATTTACGGTTTTTCTATTTCTAAGTATTCTTTTATATCATCAATTAAATCAAATCTTAATATAGCATCAGAGTAATCCAGATACTGCTCAGCTAAGCTCTTCTCTTCTTCATAGCTATCCAGCGTAATTACTGTACCTGTTGTTATATTGTATGCAGTATTTGTACTCGAAATATAAGCAGTATTATCTGTAACAAAGCTTCCGTTTCTAAAAACAACAAAGCCATCTTTGCAGTTTAACAAATCCTGACCCATATTGACTACATTGGAAGTGTCTAACCCCGCTATATTTAGTAGAGTAGGCATAAAGTCAGTTCCACCTCCTGCTGTACTTATTACCTGTGGTTCCTCACTTCCAGGCAGGTGAATTATCATGGGTACCTTCTGAAGCTGCTGCCATTCCAGCTCATTTAAATCTTCTTTTCCCATAAAGCTTGCCAGCTCACTTATATTGTCCTTTGGTATTGCTTGATGGTCGCCGTATACAGCTAACACTGCGTTGTCCAACAATCCACTGCTACGCAGTTTCTCAATAAACATTCCAAGTGCTTCATCTGTATAATGCACAGTCTCAATATAATTTCCCAACAATGTATCCTTATACTCGCCAGCATCAAAGGTGCTGTAATAACTCTTATCATTGTCATATGGAAAGTGGCTTGATAGAGTAATTATAAATGAAAAGTAGGGCTGCTTATATTTACTTAACTTATCAAAGGCTTGATTCAAAAATGATTTATCACTTATACCCATACCCAATATTTCATCTTCCTTAAAACTGGTTTTACTAAAGAAATCATCAAAGCCAAGAGATTTATACATTACACTTCTATTCCAAAAGCCAGGCTTATAGCCATGCATTGCTATAGTGCCGTACCCACTATCCTTTAGCTTCTGGGGCAGTGAATAATAGTAGTTACCTGACTTTCTAATATATGCAGAGCCTTCCTTCATAGGATACATAGATACATTTGTGGTAAACTCTGCATCCGAAGTTCCACCTCCAGCAGTTTGATAGTAATAATTATCAAAGTAAATGCTTTCTGATATCAGCTTATTCAAATTTGGTGTTATCTCCCTACCAAATACTGATTTGTTTATTACAAACTGTTGCAACGCTTCCACTTGAATCACTATTATATTTTTATTTTTTCCCACTCCAGATGCTATTTCGGTATTATCGCTTTTCTTCCTTGCTTTAAAGAATTCCATAATTTCATTCTGCTTTTGTGCATCCAATTCATTATCTTCACTTATATTCTGCTCCATAAACCTAAAAGCATCCGCAGCATGGTAGTTTATCAAGCCAATATTTTGTGCTACATACACTCTGTCGTAAAAGGTCTGAAGTATTGTGGGCTGACTTTCAACCAGCTGTGCTGTACCCACATATATCATTATTAGTCCCAACACACACAGTGAAAAGGCCCTTACCGCACTCATCTTCCCAATATTTTTTGGGTCATACTTCCCCTTTATTAGCTTACTGCGTAAAAGAGTCAGTAAAATTATATCTGAAATAAAAAGCAAATCCCCAAAATGCAAAAGCTCCAGTAAACTGCTTCCAACATCGATTAAACTCCCTGCTTGAAATAGTAAGGATACCGAAATCAAATCATTAAAATATCTGTAAAACATTAGGTCACTAAACATCACAAATGAAAGCAATACATCTAATGTTTTTATATATCTTTTAGCATGTTTATGTTTCAACAGGAAGACAAAGGATATCAACACAAATATTGAGCCAAGGGTAGTCAATAGCTGTAGTCCACCTATCTTGTGCAGTCCGGTCTGATAGTTAAAATAAATTAACTTCAATATAATCATAATTACATATATAGTAAGATAATTGCACCATATAGCAGTAAGCTTTACTTTTAAGCTATTCACTGCCGTACTTATAAATTTATACATTGTTTTTTCCACCTTTATTAATATTGATACCTATAATAGTTTACATCAACCATATTATATTTCAATACCTATTGTTCATAGTACATTTTATTTTTGCAATCCACCACTAAAAAAAGGAGTGTAGAAACTGTATTGTTCCCACACTCCTTCTAGCATCTTACAACTCGTGTACGAAAAGTCCACTTCTTAATTTTGGTTCAAACCAAGTTGACTTCGGAGGCATTACCTCTCCAGCGTCAGCTATAGTCATCAAATCATCAATGGAAGTTGGATACATTGAGAAAGCAACCTTCATGTCTTCGTTTACTCTTTTCTCCAGCTCCTTCAAGCCTCTTATACCGCCTACAAAGTCGATTCTCTTATCTGTTCTTGGGTCCTGTATGCCAAGTATTGGTCTTAGAAGATTGTTCTGCATGATTGATACATCCAGTCTATCAACGGGATCATTCTCATTGAAGGAACCTGCTTTTGCTTTCAATATATACCACTTATTATCTAAGAACATTCCAAAGCTGCGTTTTGCAGTCGGTCTGTATTGACCTTGACCATTATATGCTTCTACATCAAACTTCTCTTTAACCTTTGTCATAAATTCTTCAGAGGAGTTTCCATTAAGATCCTTAACAACTCTGTTATAGTCCATTATATGAAGCTGCTCATCAGGGAATATTACTGACAAGTAGAAATTAAATTCTTCATTACCTGTATACTTGGGATTTTGTTCTCTTCTCTTAAGTCCAACCTTTACAGCTGAAGCATTTCTGTGGTGACCATCTGCTATATATAGATAATCAACGCCCTTGAAAGCTTGTTCCAATGCTGTAATAACAGCCTTGTCATCAATTACCCATACTGTATGACCTATTCCATCTTCTGATACAAAATCATAAACAGGCTTGTGAGCTGTTACCCATGCATTAACCGCATCAGTTATTTCCTTTTTTGCTCTATATGTAAGGAATATTGGACCTGTATTAGAATTTGTATAATCAACGTGGTTTATCCTATCCTGTTCCTTGTCAGCTCTTGTATTCTCATGCTTTTTGATTATATTGTTTATATAATCATCAATTGAAGCACAACCAACAAGACCTATTTGAGAACGCCCCTCCATCACTTGTCTGTAAATATATAGACTAGCTTGCTCATCCTGTATTAAAGTGCCTTCTTTTCGCATATTATTTAGATTTTCTGCTGCTTTTTCGTAAACACTCTTATCATAATGATCTATAGAAGGATCCATGTCAATTTCTGCCTTATCAACATGTAAAAAAGAATAAGGATTATCCTTTACCATTTCTCTTGCTTCTTCACTGTTCATAACGTCATAAGGAAGTGCTGCTACCTTGTCAGCCAGCTTAGATGTTGGTCTTATAGCTTTAAAAGCTCTTATTACTGCCATTTTTTCACTCCGTTCTTAATATTTATAAATTCATAAAGAGGTCGTATTAATTAAAAATTCATACGACCTCTTAAACTAACTAGTTATGCCTTAAAGTGGTTCTTAATTATAGATACTATCTCTTCCCCAATTCTCTCTTGAGCCTCAGCGGTAGAAGCACCTATATGTGGTGTTAGAGAAATCTTAGGATGAGTGTATATTGCTTCATTCTTTGATGGTTCCTCTTCAAATACGTCAAGTGCTGCTGCTGAAACCTTGCCTGAATCAAGAGCTTTGAGCAGTGCAGCTTCACATACAACGCCGCCTCTTGCTGCATTTACTATATATACTCCATCCTTCATCTTTGCAAATTCAGCTTCACCAATAACTGCTTTCTTGTCCTTTGAACCAGGTATATGAATTGATATAAAGTCTGACTTTGATAAAAGCTCATCCATAGTTAAAAACTTAAAGTCAGGATGATTTTGATCTCCAATTATATCTGTATATACAACCTTCATTCCAAGAGCCATTGCTTTTTTTGCAACTTCCTTTGCTATTCTGCCAAAGCCAATAAGTCCTAGAGTCTTTCCAGCAAGCTCTATACCTTCATAGTGCTTCTTTTCCCACTTGCCTTGTCTCATTGTATAATTTGCAATATGCAAGTATCTTGCCATGCAGAACATGTGACCTATTGCAAGCTCAGCAACGGATGCACTGCTTGCGTTTGGCGTATTGTTAACTGTGATACCTTTTGACTTTGCATATTCAACATCTATATTGTCTACACCTACACCGCCTCTGATAACAAGCTTTAATCTACCTGTCTCTAAAGCTGCATCTATAATTGGCTCTCTAACCTTTGTTGCCGATCTAACTACGATTACATCAAATTCTTTTATCTTTTGTTTAAGCTCTTCTACCTCGTAGAATTGCTCTACAACTTCAAAACCGCTATTTTGTAAATCTTTAACAGCAGCTTTCTCCATACCATCTGTAACAAGTATTCTTACCATTAAATTCAACCCCTTACAGTCCTAATATTTCATTTATATTCTTTATTAATGTCTTTACTTCATCTAAAGTATAGTCAGCCATATGTGAAATTCTGAAGGTAATATCCTTTAAATCTCCATAACCATTTGAAATCATATAGCCTCTATCTGCAAGCTGTTTGTTAAGATCACTTACGTTAATGCCCCTTGTATTATTTATTGTAGTAAGTGTGTTTGAAAGATATTTTTCATCTTCAACAAATAATGCAAAGTTTTTCTTCGCCCAATCACGAACATATTTTGCCATTTCAATATGTCTTGCAAATCTGTTCTCTATACCTTCTGTAAGGATTCTATCAAGCTGGTAATCCATTGCAAACATATGTGCAAGTGATGGTGTAGATGGATATTGATAATCCTTCTTTTCTATGTAATCATAAAGCTCTACTAAGTCAAAGTATAAGCCTCTATTTTCTACTTTTCTTGCAGCTTCAATTGATCTTTCTGAAACTGAACATATTGCCATACCAGCTGGTAAACCAAGACATTTTTGAGTTGAAGTTATACATACGTCAATTCCCCAAGCATCAACCTTTATGTCTGTTCCACCCATTGAACTAACTGTATCAACTAAAAACAATATATCTGGATATTTTTTCTTCAAAAGCTCCCCAATTTCAGCAACTGGGTTCATGATGCCTGCTGAAGTTTCATTATGCGTAACTGTCATAACATCATATTTTCCTGTTGCTAATGCTTCATCAACCATAGCAACTGTAGTTGGCTGTCCAGGTACTGATGAGAATTTGTCCGCTGGTACTCCATTTCCTTTAGCCATTTTGTACCATCTGTCACCAAAAGCACCTACTGAGAATACAGCAGCTCTCTTACCTGTACAAGATCTAATTGCCGCTTCCATAAGGCCGCTGCCTGATGAAGTTGACAAAATTATCTTATTCTTTGTTTGGAAAACCTTTTGTAGCTTTTCGGAAATACCTCTTTGTAAAGCAGATGCTTCCTTTCCTCTGTGGCTTATTTGTGGTGTAGCCATTCTTTGAAGTACATCTTCACGTACATCCACGGGACCTGGAATAAACAGTTTCTTATGCATTTGATATCCTCCTTTTATATATCGAGGGGATCTCCCTCATTAATAGTTTAACCAAAAAAACCAAAGGCTATTTATTCATACAAAGCCTTATTAAACTATACTAAACAAAAATATACATGACTATCTGTTTTGCACTATACATTTTACATTGAATTCAAAATGTGCAAAACGTTTTCCTTGATTCATATGTTGCGAAAAATACAGTTTCGATAATACAAAAGCAGACGCTTCTACTGCTTTTGTGTATGTTAAATCTTTTTCGCAACATATATTGTATTGTACAGCATAATATCTTACAAAAATATAATACCATTTAGATATGTACTACTCAATATGATTATGTGAAAATGTATAATGTTATAATCTTCTGAAATTTCTCGTTCAGATTCCTATATTTAACAAATAACATACTTTAACTGAATAATTGTGTATGTTATAATTGCTTAATACTAATTTTTTAATCTAACGAAGGTTTTATATGAGGTTAATATGCAATTTTACTTAGATAAATTAAATAACTATAAACATAAAATCTGTGATCATAGTGAATACAAAGAATTCTCAGTACTTCTTCCTATTGTTCGACATGGCAATAAAGAAAGTATTTTATTTGAGGTACGTTCTCACAAGCTTCAGAAACAACCAAATGAAATTTGCTTTCCCGGTGGGAAGATTGAACAAGAAGAAACCAAACTTCAAGCGGCAGTTAGAGAAACCTGCGAAGAGCTTTTGATTGAAGATAGCAATATAAAGGTTATTACCGAAATTGACACCTTGGTAACTCCCTTCAGCACTGTAATCTATCCCTATACAGCATATTTAGAAAGCTATGAAGGTACCTTTAATTTACAGGAAGTTCAGGAGGTGTTTACTGTGCCTCTTGATTTTCTAGTAAATTGCAAACCACTATGCAGTTATCTGGACATACAAATGACACCAAAGGATGATTTTCCCTTCGATAAGATTCAATATGGAAGAGAATATCCTTGGGCACAAGGAAAATACCCCATTTACATTTATGAGTATCATAATAAGATTATATGGGGTATAACCGCAAGAATTCTAAAAAGTTTCATTGAACTAATAAAAGTATAAATAGAAAGAAATTCTAGCAACAACTGAATTTCTTTCTATTATTTTGAAATGGTTTTTTGAAGCTTTATATATGAAGATCTCTTTTGTTATAGATTATATAAGTTCCAGCTGTACAGCAAACTATAATAATTATAGATAGCAGCAGATATATGGGTTCTATACTGCCCTCTCTCATAACCTGTGCTGCCTTAAAATATTTAAATGGTGTAAGGAAGCTCAAATAGTCAATTTTATTGTTAATATCAATCGCTACAGACAGCGTAAATGTAGACAAAAGCAGCATTGTTGCTATAGAAGTAGCTTTTTTTGTATTCCTTGTAATTGCAGCTATCACTGCTCCAAGTGTAAGGAATATCAACTGTAGTATGAACAAAGAGAATATCAATCTTACTATCTGGTCATTGATAGCTTCTCCCTTATTAAACATTCCTACAAAGAATATCGACGAAGTTAAGGTTACTAAATTTAACACTACTATATTTATTAATGCGGCAATAAATTTAGCTGTTATTGCCTTCACCCTCAATATTGGCTTTACAAATAAGAAATCTGCGGTTTTATCCCTTTCTTCCTTCGATATTATTACTGCCCCAAGCATTACAGCGTGCACCCCTGCCAGCAGCATAAAATATAGATAAAATATCCCATAAAACCCTGATATAGATGTCAAATCTAAGCCATTCATACCAATAATATTTTTTACCATCTCAGGCATCTGATTTAAAAGTTCATTTACACCCTGTCCTGCCGCCTCAAAGCCGGAATACTTAATCATTCCAGCATAAATTAGAAATACCATGCTCAGTGACCATATTATTAAAGATTTTAGATTGGCTCTGAGCTCTCTTAATACAATATTCATCTAATAACCTCCTTTCTATTATACTGAAGGCATATCTTTTTTGTTATATATTAAATAAGAAAGTGCTGTGAAAACAAGAATCAAAACAATATCCAAAACTACAAAACCGCTTTTAAAGCTCTCTGCTTCTATAATGTATGAAGCATCAAAATAAGCAAAGGGTGTAATATAAGCAAGCCCTGAATCTGTTAGGGATTGATACAATAAAAACAATACGAAAAAACCAAAAACAATGCCCAAAGTAATGGGTAAAACTGTCTTTATCTTTTTTATTACTACTGACAAAAGTAAGCCTAAAGCGATAAAGAATAACTGAACCAGAAGTATGCTTAAATTTACCAGCATCAAAACATTCTTGTCATAGGGCTGCTCTGCTACCAAATTAGCAACTATAAAGACTGCAATACTGTATATTATGTTCTGTATCAATACATTAGTAAGAACGCTTATAAGCTTTGCAGTTACTATAGTAGTTCGAGTAATAGGCTTTACCAGCAAAAAATCAGCAGTTTTGGCTCTAACCTCTTCGGACAAAACTGATATACCAGATTTCATAGCATAAATTGAAGCTATTAGGAGTATATAAGTAAGCAAAAAGGCGTAGTAGCCTGTCAAGCTTGATAAATCGAAGGTAGACAACCCCAGTGCCTTTATAAGCTCAGGAGGGAAGCTTGATATCACCTTCTGCATCATAGTCGCTTCCTTTGACAGTGCAGGAAACATAGACATAAATAATATTAAAGTAGCAACCATGCCTACGGTCCAATAGATCATGGATCTTACAGACATTTTCATTTCTTGAATATAAACATTCATGATTATGCCTCCTTTTCATAGTAATGCATGAATATTTCCTCCAAAGTAGGCTCTTCAACAATCAAATTGTTAATTTTTCTTTCATGTATTTTTTCTACTATTTTGTTTATATCGCCTTGGAAAATAAAATTAACAGAATTATTATCCACAGAAAGATCACTTATTCCCTCAAACTTGAAGTAATCTTCTGCTACTGCTTCCTTCATTTCTATTCTGAACTTCTTATAATTAGTGTTTTTTAGAGTATTGATGTCGTCTACTCTGACCATAGTGCCCTCTTTAATGATGCCTACTCTAGTACAAAGCTTTTGTACCTCACTTAGTATATGTGAAGAGAAAAGTATAGTTGCACCCTTCCTGTTTTCCTCATGTATCAAATCAAAGAATTTTTGCTGCATTAAAGGATCTAGCCCGCTTGTAGGCTCATCAAGTATTATAAGCTTTGGACTATGCAGCAAGCCTTGTACAATACCAACCTTCTTCTTATTTCCATAGGATAAGTCATCTATTTTCTTATTCAAATCCAAATCCATAATCTCTGCTAATTCATAAATCCTTTTTATATTTACATTCTTATAAAAGCTCGCCGAATACTTTAGCAAATCTATAACCTTCATATTGTCATAATAGAATACCTCTGAAGGCAAATAGCCAATGTCCTTCCTGATTTCCTCACCCTGTTTTATACAATCCTTGCCAAAAATCTTAGCTGATCCACTTGTAGGATATATCAAAGAAAGCAAAGTACGTATTGTGGTGGATTTACCAGCACCATTTGGTCCGATGAAACCAAAAATTTCTCCTTCCTCTACGTTAAAGCTAACATCAATTATTCCTCTAGCTTTTCCATAGTATTTTGTTAGTTTATTAATCTCAACCACATTCATGATAACCCTCCTTAAGTAGTAGTTTTATAGAAACTTCTTTTAAAGAAGTCTATATAACGATCCAATTCTTTTTCAAGTGACGTATCAAGTATTGATATTACAGATTTATCCTTATACTGTACTATATAGCTTTCCGACCACTTCTCCAGCACTGCATATATTGTTTGAGCTGCCATCTGCGAATCTATACCTTCTCGAAACAACGACACATCTAAATTGGAGTATAATAACTGATAGCTTTTGCTCAATATATCTCTATTCTTTTCTGCAATGACATGTTTAACTTCCATATCTTGTTCAAGATATACAGCTTTGATAAAATCAAATAACTCAGGGTACTGATAAATCAAAGCAAGCTTGGCAGTAGTTACATTACGAATCCGTTTAAGTATATCAGGCTCAGAGATATCTATATATGCATAAAGCTTTTGACTTAGTAAATTCATACTCAATTCATATAAATAGAAATATAAACCCTTTTTGCTTTTAAAATAATGAAACAACGAGCCTTTTGAAATTCCAGCTTCCGCTATTATTTCATTAGTTGAAGCTTTTTTGTATCCAAATGTTGAAAACACTTTATATGCAGCGTTAATGATTTTACGTTGCTTTTCCTCTGATAAGCTTTCAAACCTCTCTTTCATTGCATCACTCCCTTCACAGTTTACAGAATTGACCACATCAGTCGTTGACCACCTAGGTCAATATTATAATTTATATTCTACTACTTTAAAAAATATGTTTCAAGTGCTAATGAAAACAATTTATATATTGACATACATTTACAAATAATGTACTATAATCAAGTAATCTTTTGTAAATTATTACATACTAGGTAAAATAATGTTTTATATGCTTTTTCTATAATTATCGCATTGGTAATAAGTAGCTTAAGTGATCTTACAAAGCTTGGTATCTGCAATATGGACAAACTCAAAATCACTTCATTTTGCAGCACTAAAATAATATAAAACGAAGGAGGGAAATATAGTGAAAGATGCAAGAAATTTAAACACTCAAATCGAAAAAATCAATGTTGACGAATTTGAGGTTGTAGAAGTAGCAAATTGTGCTATGTGTGCAATAACAAATTTCGCTGAGTAATTTCTAGATAGCAGAAATAAAATAATTATTTTATTTCTGCTATCTTTCTGAGAGAAGGAGATATAAAGATATGAGATTATTGAACTCAAGATTTGACGATAAACTTGGCAGAGAAATAATATTGGTTGAAGATCAGGGAAGAATTAAAATAATGTATAAGAAAAGTAATACTAGTACGACTATATCAACACTTGAACTACCACTTAGTGTACATATTAATATTACAAATAGATGTAATCTTAATTGTACACATTGCTATGCTGGAAAATATATAAATAAACAAGAGGAAAGCTCTGTAGAGAAATACATATATGAAATAATTGATAAGTTATATATTAATAGGATATTTATATTAGAATGGAGCGGTGGTGAGCCGTTTATATATGAGAATTTTTGCAATGTATTAGAATATGCTGATAATTTAAATTTTTACCAAAGTATTCTTACAAATGGCGTTTTATTAAACGATGAGATTCTGGTTAAAAGGCTATCAAAGCTCAATTTATCATTAGAAGTCAGTGTTGATGGAGATCAAAACGCAGTGGATTATATAAAAGGAGAAGGTATATATGGGCAAATTAGATCAGGAATTGCATCAGCAATCGATGCAGGTATACCAACAATAGCTAAGATTACTATACTTGAAGAGAATATTGGTACCTACGAAAAAATAATTCAAGATATGATGAAGCTTAGTGTACGTACAC
>JBAVGO010000070.1:0-1870 GCA_049684915.1 Lutisporaceae bacterium
ATAGTAATAGACAAAGAGGATAAGAACGGGAATAAGTACCTATGCGGATATATAGTATCTGAGAGGGAATTGACAGTATCGGAGCTAAAGGAGCACCTGTTAAAGAATCTACCTGACTATATGGTACCTGCATATTTCATAATCTTGGATAAGCTGCCCTTATCAGCAAATGGAAAGGCAGACAGAAAAGCGCTATCAAAGCTTGATACAGGTGGAAGTATAAATACAGGGGTAGAATATGCAGCAGCAACAAATGAAATAGAAGAACAACTGGTGAGTATATGGCAGGAGCTTCTACAGCTAGACAAGGTAGGTACAAATGACAACTTTTTTGAGCTTGGAGGACATTCTCTAAAAGCGGCAATACTTACTGGTAAGATTCATAAGAAATTCAATACTGAAATTACATTGACAAAAATATTTAAAAACCCGACTATTAAAGAATTGGCAAAGCAAATAGAGCAGAGCGGTGAGAATATTTATTCATCAATAAAGCCTGCTTTGAAGAAAGAATACTATCCTATATCCTCTGCACAAAAAAGACTGTTCATATTAAATAGAATTGAATCGGAATCTACAAATTATAATTTGCCAACAGTAATGGTTGTAGAAGGAGAGCTTCAGCAGGAGCATTTTGAAAATACCTTCAAAGAACTAATAAAAAGACATGAATCTTTACGAACCTCCTTTGATTTTATAGAGGGGGAACCAGTTCAGATTGTTCACGAGGAAATAGATTTTAAGGTGGATTATAGAGAGGCAAGGGAAGAAGAAGTAGAAGCAGAGCTAAAACAGCTCATAAGACCCTTTGAGTTAAATAATGCACCTTTACTAAGAGTAAGTGTAATAAAAACTGAGTCTGACAAATACATTTTAACCTTTGATATGCATCATATAATATCAGATGGTGTATCTATGGTTGTATTAGTACAGGAATTTATTGAGCTTTATAAAGGACAAGCCCTTCCAGAGCTTAGAATACAATATAAGGATTTTGCTTTGTGGCAAAATGACTTACTAAAGAGTGAAGCAATAAATAAGCAAAAAGAGTATTGGTTAGATTTATATAAAAACGACATACCTGTTATTAATATGCCTACGGATTATCCAAGACCCTCTATGCAAAGCTTTGAGGGAGACAAAATAAGTATTGAGCTAAGTCATGGCATAATTGAAGGCTTAAGAAAAATTTCCATGGATACAGGCACTACATTGTATATGCAGCTTTTGGCAGTATATAATGTACTGCTGTCTAAATACACTGGACAAGAGGATATTATAGTGGGATCTCCAGTAGTTGGTAGACCTCATCCTGACTTGGAAAACCTTATAGGAATGTTTGTAAATACTCTTACAATGAGAAATCATCCAGAAGGAAACAAGAGCTTTAAGAGCTTCCTTGAAGAAGTTAAGCAGAATTCTTTAAATGCCTTTGAAAATCAGGATTATCAGTTTGAACAGCTAATAGAGGACTTGAAAATAAATAAGGATTTAAGCAGAAATCCATTGTTTGACACTATGCTGGTATTGCAAAATATGTCTGTTCCTGAAATGAATATAGACAAGCTTTCCTTTAAGCCTTACAAGTTTGAAAACAAGGTATCAAAATTTGATATTACCCTGGAAATAGTCGAAAGACCTGAACAGATAATAATAAACATAGAATATTGCACAAAGCTATATCGTAAATCAACAATAGAGAGACTTGCAACGCACTTTGTAAACATAGCAGAGGAAGTAGTAGAAAACCCATACAAAAAGCTATGTGAAATACAAATGATAGCCGAGGAAGAAAAACAGCTTATACTAGGGGAGTTTAACAACACAAAAGCAGAATATCAAAAGGACAAAACACTATATCAGCTATTTG
>JBAVGO010000071.1:0-3253 GCA_049684915.1 Lutisporaceae bacterium
AAAAGCAAACTCGCTATTAGCCTTTGAAAATCAGGATTATCAATTTGAAGAGTTAATAGACAAGCTAAATGTAACAAGAGATTTGAGTAGAAATCCTTTGTTTGATGTAATGTTCTCAATGCAGAATATGGATACACGAGAAATACAAATAGAAGGACTAAAATTCAAGCCTTATGAAATTGATAATAGCATAGCTAAATTTGATATGACTATTACAGCTATAGAACTAAATAAAACAATAGGAATAGACTTAAACTACTGCACAAAGCTATTTAACAAACAAATCATAGAAAATATGATCAAGCACTTAATAAATATACTAAACAGCATAGTAAACAATACAAACCTAAGACTATCAGAAGTTGAAATGCTATCAGCGGAAGAAAAGCAACAGGTACTTGTAGAGTTTAACAATACAACAGCAGAATATCCAAAGGATAAAACCCTCTATCAACTATTTGAACAACGGGCAGCAGAAACTCCTGACAATATAGCTGTAATATATGAAGAACAATCCATAACCTACAAGGAATTGGATGCAAAATCAAACCAATTGGCAAGAACCCTAAGAGAAAAGGGAGTAAAACCAAATAGTATTGTGGGAATAATGGTAGAGAGATCCCTTGAAATGCTAATAGGGATAATGGGAATTCTAAAGGCTGGAGGAGCATATCTGCCTATAGATCCTGAATATCCAGAGGATAGAATAAGCTACATTCTTGAGGATAGCAAGACTAAGTTGCTTTTGACACAGGGCAAGTATATAAACAAAGTGGAGTTTGATGGTGAAATATTAAACTTGGAAAGCGAACAAAGCTATACAAATGAAGGAGCTAAGCTAGATAATATAAATTCACCAAAGGATATAGCATACCTAATATATACCTCTGGGTCAACTGGAAAACCAAAGGGAGTAATGATAGAGCATGAAAGTGCAGTAAATATATTATCTGACATGGAAAGAAATTATCCTTTAACAAAAGAAGATGTATATTTACTAAAGACCTCCTATACCTTTGATGTATCTGTTACTGAGATATTTGGCTGGTTTGTAGGAAATGGAAAGCTGGCTATATTAAAACCTGAGGATGAAAAGGATGTAAGTGAAATATTAAATGCCATAGAAAGATACAAGGTAACACATATAAACTTTGTACCATCAATGTTGAACTTGTTTTTAGAAGGATTAGACGAGAAAAATTTAAATAAAACTAACAGCTTAAAATATGTATTTGCAGCTGGAGAAGCATTAATAAAAGAAACTGTTAACAGATTCCACAAGCTAATAAAAACTGCGAGCCTAGAAAATATATATGGTCCAACAGAAACAACAATCTACGTTACAAGATATTCACTAAATAATTTAGATAAGGACACAAAAAATATACCTATAGGAAAGCCATTAAGTAACATAAAGGCATACATAATAGATAAAAATAGAAAGCTTCAGCCAGTAGGAATACAAGGAGAACTATGTTTTTCAGGTATTGGGCTAGGAAGAGGATATCTAAATAGACCAGAGCTGACAGCAGAAAAATTTATAGAAAACCCCTTTGCCACTGGAGAGAGAATGTATAAGACAGGAGACTTAGCAAAGTGGCTACCTGATGGAAATATAGAATTCTTAGGCAGAATAGATCATCAAGTAAAAATAAGAGGCTTTAGAATAGAACTAGGAGAAATAGAGAGCCAGTTATTAAAATATGAGGGTATTAGTGAAGTAATAGTAATAGCAAAAGAGGATAAAAACAAAAGTAATTACTTATGCGGTTATATATGCGGAGAACGAGAGTATAGCATAAGTGAGCTTAGAGAATACTTAGCAAAAGAATTACCAGAATACATGATACCATCATATATAATACAGCTAGACAAGCTGCCACTAACAGGGAATGGAAAGGTAGACAGAAAAGCACTACCTGAGCCTGATGGCAGTATAACTACAGGAGTAGAATATGTTGCACCAAGCAATAAAATAGAAGAAAAGCTTTCAGAAATATGGAGTGAAGTATTAGGAATAGAAAGAGTAGGAATAAATGATAACTTCTTTGAGCTGGGAGGACACTCCTTAAAGGCAATAAATATAGCAGCAAAAATTAACAAGGAATTAAATGTATCAGTACCTTTAAGAGAGATGTTTAAAACACCTACAATAAAGGGCTTAGCTAACTATGTAGAAGGCACAAAGCAAAGCATGTACAGCAAAATAGAGGCAGTGGAGGAAAAAGAGCATTACACATTATCCTCGGCTCAAAAGAGAATATATACTTTGCAACAATTTGAAGAGGATAGTATAAGCTATAACATGCCAATGGTGATGACCATTGAAGGAGAGCTTGACAAGACTAAGCTTGAAGAAACCTTTAATAAGCTAATACAAAGACATGAAGCATTAAGAACCTCCTTTGAACTAGTAGATGGAGAGCCTATACAGGTAGTGCATAAGTCAGTAAGCTTTGAAATAGAGTACACAGAAGCAGACAAAGAAAAGGCTGAAGAAATAGCAGCTGGATTTGTAAAAGCCTTTGATTTAAGCAAAGCACCATTAATCAGAGTGGCACTGGCTAAAATCAAGGACAAAGAACATATGCTTATGATAGATATGCACCATATAATCTCTGATGGTGTATCTATGGGTATATTAATTAAGGAATTTATTGAGCTATATGATGGCAAAGAGCTACCAAGATTAAGAATACAATACAAGGACTTTGCTGCATGGCAAAATGAACTGTTTAAATCAGGAGAAATAAATAAACAAGAAGAGTATTGGCTAAAGGCATTCGATGGAGAAGTGCCTGTGCTTAACATGCCAACCGACTATCAAAGACCAAGCATACAAAGCTTTGAAGGGGATAGTCTGAGTCTTGAGTTAAGTGAAGAGCTAACGAATAAGCTAAAGCAAATAGCAAAGGAAACAGGAAGTACCATGTACATGGTACTGCTATCAGCATATAATGTATTACTATCAAAATACAGCGGACAAGAGGATATTGTGGTAGGAAGTCCAATAGCAGGAAGACCTCATGCTGATTTAGAAAACATAATGGGTATGTTTGTAAATACACTGGCTATGAGGAATTTCCCTCAAGGAAACAAAACCTTCAAAGAATTTTTAGAGGAAGTAAAAGCAAACTCGCTATTAGCCTTTGAAAATCAGGATTATCAATTTGAAGAGTTAATAGACAAGCTAAATGTAACAAGAGATTTGAGTAGAAATCCTTTGTTTGATGTAATGTTCTCAATGCAGAAT
>JBAVGO010000072.1:0-9417 GCA_049684915.1 Lutisporaceae bacterium
TGTCTAAGCTTTGCGGCGGGCTCCATGCTATATATAACCTGCGGAGAGCTTATACCAAAGTCTCAAAGTGTGTACAAAGGAAGAATATCCACTATAGGAATGTTAATTGGAGTAATGGCAGGAATATTTATATCAACCTCAATTTGACATAAAAGCTGTCAGCAATCAGTGCAAAACATATAGTTACTATTGTTGACGGTTTTTATGTGTGTTATTATTAATTTGACTTATTATAACGTTTAAAAAAAATATAATAAGGGTTTAAATTTAACATAAATGCAGAAACTTAATACGAATCAAATCAATATTAAGTTTACATATGATGTCAGGAGGAATATCCTTGAATACCCAAATCTACGAGCTTGACGATAAAAATATTGACATGGACATAATTAAAGCTGCAGCTGATATTATAAGAAAAAATGGAACAGTAGTATTCCCGACGGAAACTGTATATGGGCTTGGTGCAAACGGACTATCTCCCGAAGCAGTAAAATCAATATTTAAAGTAAAAGGTCGCCCCGCTGATAATCCTTTGATAATGCATATCAGTTGTATAGACATGCTTTTGTATGTTATAGGAGAGACCTTGTCGGATAAAGCTAAGCTGCTGATTGAGAAGTTTTGGCCAGGTCCTCTTACACTGATTTTTAAGAAGTCCTCTGCGGTACCTTTAGAAGTTACTGCAGGGTTGGATACAGTTGCAGTTAGGATGCCTGATAATAAAATTGCTTTGGAACTTATTAAGCAAAGCGGCTTGCCTATTGCAGCACCTAGTGCAAATATCTCAGGGAAGCCCAGTCCCACAAAGGCAGAGCACGTGATTGCCGATTTGAATGGCAGAGTTGATGCCATACTTTGTGGCAGCAACAGCCGAGTAGGATTAGAATCCACAATACTGGATTTGTCTGGAGAAATGCCGACAATACTAAGACCCGGAGGTATAACCTACGAGGAGCTAAGTGCAGTTTTGGGACAGGTTGAAATAGACAAGGGGTTAGTGGGTAGTGAGACAGTGCCAAAGGCTCCAGGAATGAAATATACCCATTATGCACCAGAAGCGGCTATGACTATAGTAAGGGGCGAGCTTGAAGCTGTTGTGAATACAATTTTGAAGCTGGCGACAGAGCAGAAGCATCAAGGTAAAAAGGTAGGGATTCTTGCTACTGATGAAACTAAGCACAGCTACAAAGAGGGCTTAATCATATCCATGGGCAGCAGAGAAAATATGTACACTGCTGCGGCAAGAGTGTTTGACACCTTGAGAGAGTTTGATAAGCAGCAAGTTGACATAATATTTGCAGAGGCCTTAAGTGAAAAAGATATTGGCATGGCGGTCATGAATAGGCTTAAAAAAGCAGCAGGCTTTAATATAATTGAGGTGTAATAAATGAAGAATATTTTATTTGTCTGTACGGGCAATACATGTAGAAGCAGTATGGCAGAAGCATTGTTCAAGCATATTGCAGGAGAAAGTGGTAAGGCTATACATGCAGCTTCTGGGGGCACAGCGGTTTTTGGCAATCAAGGTGCTTCGAAAAATGCTATATTAGCGATGCAGGAGCTGGGTATTGACTTAAATGCTCACCGCTCTAAGAATGTAACCTTACAGATGATAGATGCTGCAGATTTGATACTGACTATGACAGGAAACCATAAGATACAGCTTCTGGCAGTTAAGCCCGATGCGAAGCACAAGATATTTACTTTGGCTGAATATTGCACTGATGATAACAGTAGAGATATTTCAGACCCCTTTGGCGGAGATTTGAATACATATAGAAAATGTAGAGATGAAATTGCAGATAACTTAAAAAAGCTTATAATTAAATTAGATGAAAAATAATTGAAGGGAGAGAAGAAATGAAGATTGCAATTGGAAGTGACCACGGCGGATTTATGCTAAAAGGTGAAATCATAAAGCATATTGAAGACCAAGGCTGTGAGGTTAAGGACTTTGGCTGCTATTCAATAGACTCTGTAGATTATCCGGATATAGGTCAAGCTGTTGCTGAAGCAGTTGTCAAAGGTGAATGTGATAAGGGTATTGTGTGCTGCGGCACGGGCATAGGAATATCCATAGCCGCAAACAAGGTGCCTGGCATAAGGGCTGCACTTTGCAGTGACTGTTTCTCTGCTAAGGCATCAAGAGAGCACAATAATGCAAATATATTAGCTATGGGAGAAAGAGTCATAGGTGTAGGACTGGCCAAAATGATAACTGATATCTGGCTAACTACAGAGTTCTCTGGAGGCAGACACAGCGGAAGAGTAGATAAGCTGACTGAAATAGAATGTAAATATAGCAAGTGATAAAAGGGAGGCATACAGATGAAACAATATAGTAATGTAACTGTTATGAATCATCCAATGATACAGCATAAGCTTACAATTTTAAGAGATAAGAATACAGGGGTAAAAGAGTTCAGAGAGCTAGTTGAAGAGCTTTCTATGTTTATGGGATATGAAGTTACAAGAAATATTTCATTAGAAGAGGTAGAAATTGAAACTCCTGTATGCAAAACTAAGTCTATGATAATAGCAGGCAAGAAGCTAGCTATAGTTCCTATACTAAGAGCAGGTTTGGGAATGGTCGATGGAATGTTGAAGCTTATTCCTGCTGCGAAGGTAGGTCATATTGGGCTTTATAGAGATCCAGAGACGCTAAAACCTGTTGAATACTACTGCAAGCTTCCAAGTGACGTTGCAGAGAGAGATATTATAGTAGTTGACCCAATGCTTGCTACAGGAGGTTCAGCATCTGCGGCTATAACCTTCCTTAAAGATAGAGGTGCAAAAAGTATTAAGCTTGTAAACCTAATAGCAGCTCCAGAAGGAATAAAGCTGGTAGCTGAAAACCATCCGGATGTGCAAATATTTGTAGCTGCTGTAGATGAAAGACTAAATGATCATGGATACATAGTACCTGGACTTGGAGATGCAGGAGACAGACTTTTTGGCACAAAATAATTTAGACGGAGATGATTTTGTGAGACCTAGCTGGGATGAATATTTTATGAGTATTGCTGAAATGGTGAAAACAAGATCAACCTGCACTAGACGTCAAGTTGGTGCAGTTATTGTAAAGGACAAGCGTATTCTTACCACTGGTTATAATGGAACTCCCACAGGACTTAAGCACTGTGGTGAAGTAGGGTGTTTGAGAGAACAGCTTGGAATACCTTCTGGTCAAAGGCATGAGCTTTGCAGAGGTATACATGCGGAACAAAATGCTATAATTCAAGCGGCAGGCTTTGGAGTTCCTATACAAGGCAGTACAATTTATATAACTCTTTCTCCATGTATTCTTTGCACAAAAATGTTAATAAATTCAGGAATAACTAGAATAGTGACCAAAGAGGCATATAATGACGAGTTGGCTTTAAAAATGCTTGAAGAATCTGGAATAGAATACGTAAAAATGTAATAAATTGACTGAATTCTCGTATATTCCATATATCTTATTGAAATATATGGGTAAAATATATATATGCTTTATAAATCAGCTATTTACACAGTTTGACAACAATATTTAGCTAATGTAAAATTGAAATTATGGACATATTATACTTAGAAAAAACTTAGAATCACATAGGAGTGGTAAAATGAAAACAATTCATATAGCATTCTTAATAGCTTTGACTGTTGCTTATGTAGTAACTCCACTTATTATTAGGTTGGCATACAAGTTAGGTGCTATAGATGTACCAAAGGATAATAGAAGAGTTCACACGGTACCAATACCTAGACTGGGTGGATTAGCAATATTTATTGGCTTCATGGTATCAGTGCTTGTAACCTTTAAACTTGATACAAGATTGATCGGAGTAATAGCAGGAAGTATAATAATTGTCATCATGGGAATCTTTGATGATATAAAACCTCTTTCTGCAAAGGTAAAGCTATTAGGACAGCTTCTGGCAGCAGGGGTTGTTGTATATAGCGGCGTAAGGATAAACTTTATAACAAATCCGTTATCCTATTTGTTTGGTGGTGTTGATAATACCTTTATACAATTTGGCAACTGGTCTTATCCTTTGACTATGATTTGGATTGTGGGTATTACAAATGCTATAAACTTTATTGACGGATTGGATGGCTTGGCGGCTGGGATATCTACAATATCAGCTGTAACGCTTTCAATTGTCGCGATTATTCTAGGTCAAGATTATATGGCTGTCATGGCATTGACTTTGGCAGGTGCGACCATAGGATTTTTACCTTATAACTTTAATCCTGCGAAGATATTTATGGGAGATACAGGCTCCTTGTTTTTAGGATTTATGCTCTCTGTAATATCTATAATGGGTGTACTAAAGAGTGCAGCAGCACTGTCGATTCTGGTTCCTATATTTGCAATAGGACTTCCTATATTCGACACTTTAATGGCAATAATTAGAAGATCCTTAAGTGGAAGGTCTCCGATGGAAGCGGACAAAGGTCATTTGCACCACAGACTGCTGGACAGAGGTCTTTCTCAAAAACAAGCAGTATTGACTCTTTATAGTATCAGCACAGTACTAGGCTTTAGTGCAGTAGTATTGGTAGAGGCGACTTTGAAGGTAGCAATTGTTTTGGTATTAGTGGTTTTTCTCTTGGGCTCTATGGGAGTTCGGTACTTAAAGCCGGAAGACACAAAAACAGGTAATAATCATATCGATTTATAATTATTATTGGGTGAGAGCTTGTATCTCACCTTTAGTCTGTAAAATACATAAGGGGTGAAACATAATGATAAAGGTACTTTCAATTTTTGGTACAAGACCTGAGGCAATAAAGATGGCTCCACTGGTGAAAGCTATAGAGAAGCATCCCTCTTTTGAATCTAAGGTTTGCGTAACAGCACAGCACAGAGAAATGCTGGATCAAGTATTAAATATTTTTGATATTAAACCCGATTATGATTTAGATATAATGAAGAACAGACAAACTCTAGCAGAGATTACAACCAATGCCTTAATAGGCTTGGAACAAATAATAAGAGAAGTTAAACCGGATATAGTGCTGGTTCACGGCGATACGACAACTACCTTTGTGGGATCTTTAGCTGCTTTTTATAGCAAGGTTAAGGTAGGTCATGTAGAAGCAGGACTTAGAACCTTTAATAAGTATTTTCCTTTCCCGGAGGAAATCAACAGAAAGCTTACGGGAGTATTAGCAGACCTGCATTTTGCACCCACTGACAATTCAAAAGCAAATCTACTTAGAGAAGGCATTGCAGAGGAGGACATATTTATAACAGGCAATACTGCTATTGATGCACTTAAGACTACTGTGAAGAAAGAATTTCAGTTTTATAATCCTGTTTTAAAGGAACTTGAAGCTTCTAATAAAAGAGTTATATTGGTTACTGCTCATAGAAATGAAAACATAGGCGAGCCACTCAGAAATATCTGCAAAGCATTAAAATATATTGCAGAAAAGTATGAGGACGTAGAAATAGTATATACATTACATAAGAATCCGGCAGTAAGAGAAATTGCATATGAGATACTTAGTAACTGTGATAGAGTTAATTTACTAGATACACTTGATGCAGAAGAAATGCACAATATAATGGACAGAAGCTATTTGATTCTCACTGATTCAGGCGGACTGCAAGAGGAAGCACCATCCTTAGGCAAGCCAGTCTTGGTACTTAGAAATGAAACGGAAAGACCTGAAGCCATTGAGTTTGGTACTCTAAAGCTTGCAGGCACAGACAAGGACAATATAATAGCCTTAACCGAAGAACTATTAAATAATGAGAAGCTGTATTGTGAGATGGCAAATGCTGTGAATCCATATGGAGACGGTTCTGCTTCACGAAGGATAGTAGAAAGTCTTTTATTCTATTTTGGTGAGACAACAAAGAGGCCGACTGATTTTAGTGCTTCAGTTAAATAAAGAATTATAATATAACCTGTGGAAAAGCTCCACGGGTTATATTATAATATACCTAGATTGAATAAATATGGTAAAATACTATATTTATTAGGTATTGACTATTGGAGGGATATGTGTGAATAAAATTAAATCTATTGATCAGGCATTAGAATACATAAAGGATGGAATGACTATCGCTGTTGGAGGCTTCTTGGGAGTAGGAACTCCTGAAAAGCTGATTGATGCTGTCGTTTTGAAGGGCGTAAAAAATATTACTCTTATTTGTAATGATACAGCTTTTCCTGATAAGGGTACTGGAAAATGGGTAGTAAACAAAAATGTGTCCAAGGTAATTGTATCTCATATAGGTACAAATCCAGAAACAGGCAGACAGATGAACGCTGGAGAGCTAAACGTTGAGCTTGTACCTCAGGGAACTTTGGCAGAGAAGGTTAGAGCAGCAGGTGCTGGGTTGGGAGGAGTTTTGACTCCTACAGGCTTAGGAACTGTTATTGAGCAGGGTAAGCAAAAGCTTAGTATAGAGGGTAAGGATTATCTGTTGGAGCTTCCATTAAAAGCAGATATTGCATTGATTAAGGGAAGTATAGTTGATAAAAAGGGAAATGCTTACTACAACAAATCAACAAGAAACTTCAATACATTGATGGCTACCGCTGCAGATATAGTAATAATAGAGGCAGAAAAGCTTGTTGAAGTAGGAGAAATTGATCCATCGAATGTTATGACACCATCTATATTTATTGATGTAATAGTACAGTAGGGAACGCCCCTGTGTCGTTCCGAATACAAATCGAAGGAGTGAGCTTGGTGATTCAAGATAAAGATAAAAAGCGTGAGGTTATAGTAAAGAGGGTAGCTAAGGAGCTAAAGGATGGAGACTTGGTTAATCTAGGAATAGGAATGCCTACACTGGTTGCCAATTATATACCTGAAGGAATAGACATCCTGCTTCATTCAGAAAACGGTTTTGTGGGCTTAGGAGCTACACCAAAGCCAGGTGAAGAGGATAAGGATATAGTAAATGCTGGTGCACAGCCAGCATCCCACGTTGCAGGAGCTGCTTACTTTGACAGCAGCATGTCCTTTGCAATAATTAGAGGGGGACACCTTGATGTAACAGTGCTTGGAGCACTACAGGTAGACCAGAATGGGAATCTTGCAAACTGGATGATTCCGGGCAAGATGGTGCCTGGCATGGGCGGTGCAATGGATCTCGTAGTTGGAGCAAAAAAGGTTATAGTTGCTATGGAGCATACTGCTAAGGGCGAAGCAAAGATACTAAAGCAATGCACACTGCCTTTGACCGCAGCAGGTCAGGTAGATATGATTGTTACAGAAATGGGAGTGATGAAGGTCACTAAAGATGGGCTGGTACTTACAGAAATAGCACCTGAGACAACAGTTGAAGAGGTAATAGCTATGACAGAAGCAGAGCTTGTAATAGCTGAAGATCTTAAGGTTATGGAGTTTTAGAATTTTTAAGACGGATTTGATATCCGTCTTTTATTTATTGCCATTTGCGGAGCAAATCTGGCTAAGAGCGAAGGACTCGAAGTCCTGAGCTTTTATTTTTGCCTTTTTTTTGAATATAAATCGTATCCCTCGGCAATAATTTAAAGGAAGTAGGAGGGGTATTATGAAAAATAAATATGTAATGGCATTATACATAGCTTTAATATTAGTCATAGCAGTAGTCCTTAGCAGCAGGCTTGGCAATCTTTCACGTCAAACAGCTATTGAAGATTCTCTGATAAAGAGTATGAATAGTACAAAGGCACAAGTTATGGAAAGCACCATAGGTGCGTGGGCACAAGTAAACAATCAGTTTTTAACAGAAGAGCAGATTGATGCAGAAATGATGTTGATTTTAGAAATCATCAAACCTGAAAAGTCTACTATAAACATTATAAAGGAAAACAATGAGGAGATAAATAAACAGACCTTACATGCCAGTGCTGGTAATAAGCACTATAATATTGCTGTAGAATCCATAAAAACTGAAAAGAGCGGAGAAACCTATGTTGTTATGGATGTTTCTATTGACAGCAGCAGTATAGAGCTAACTTCAGAGAGGCAGAAGCTGGAGCAGTATTTTTCAGGAAGAGGCAAGAACCCGGAAATAAGCAGCTGTATAGTTGGTGTATATAATGGAAAGCTAGATGAAAACGAAATGCAAATGAAAGTCAAAGATGCCCTGACCGCTGTCAAAGCTAAGCAAGTAGAAGGGTTGATTACAAATGAGGTAAATAGCATTTCTGCTTTTAGCGGAAACATAAACGACTTTATTTTATCAAATAATAAGAAGGTAAATATGCAGATTGCAATGAGATATAGCTCTTACGATGACAAAACCTATATATGGATTGGTTCACCGTTAATACAGGTAGAATACTAACTCTAAAATTTCTTATGGCAATGTTTTAACAGGAGGAACAAAATTGTCAACTTTAATAGTAGAAAATCCTTGCAAGCTGCAAGGTACTGTAAATATAAGCTGTGCCAAAAACGCAATCCTTCCCATAATAGCGGCAACTCTTTTGACGGAAGGTAAGTGCAAATTGGAGGATATTACTGCACTAGAAGATGTAAAGGTAATGATAGAGGTAGTAAATTCGCTTGGTGTAGAAGTAAACCGAAATAATGAAGATACACTGGAGATTATAGCAGATAAAATTATAAGTCATGAAGCTTCCTATGAGCTTATCAGAAAGATGAGGGCATCATTCTTGATAATGGGACCTATGCTAGCTAGAACTGGAAAGATCAAAATATCCCTTCCTGGAGGGTGTGCAATTGGTTCTCGTCCGATAGATTTACATCTCAAAGGTTTTGCAGCTATGGGTGCAAATATTACATTGGGACATGGCTATATCGAGGCCTATGCAGACAAGCTAAAGGGAGAAAGTATATATCTGGACTTCCCTAGTGTAGGAGCAACAGAGAATATTATGATGGCTGCAGCTTTGGCAGAAGGATTAACAACAATAGAAAATGCTGCTGAAGAGCCGGAGATAGTGGATCTGGCGAATTTTCTCAACAAAATGGGTGCAAGGGTAAAGGGTGCCGGTACTGACACTATAAAGATAGAAGGGGTGCAATATTTAAGTGGTACAACTCATACAGCAATACCAGACAGGATAGAAGCAGGAACCTTTATGGTGGCAGCGGCTGCAACTAGAGGTGATGTGTTGATTGATGGAGTAGTGCCTGAACATGTTAAACCGATAACAGCCAAGCTTAAAGAAATGGGTGTTGAGGTTCATGAGTATGAGAAAGCTATCAAAGTAAAAGCTACAGATTGTTTGATGTCAGTTGATATAAAAACTATGCCTTATCCGGGATTTCCTACGGATATGCAGTCTCCCATGATGACAGCTATGTGTGTCGCAAAGGGAACAAGTGTAATAAGTGAAACTGTATTCGAGAATCGATTTATGCATATCAGCGAGTTAAAGCTAATGGGTGCAAAGATAAAGGTGGATGGCAGAAGTGCTATTGTTGAAGGAGTAGAGAGACTTAGTGGAGCAAAGG
>JBAVGO010000073.1:0-46423 GCA_049684915.1 Lutisporaceae bacterium
GATTTACTTAATGTAAAAACTTTAGTGCGATTTATATAGAATACACTAGTAAAATAAAAGGAGTACAATCTGTATGTTATATTCTAATAATGATAAAAAAATTTTTAATCTGGCAAATAAAAAGAAAAATCATAACATTTTTAAAAAAATAGCAATAATGGCATTAATAATGATTATTTGTACGACTATATCACTATTTTTCTACCATATAGAAATGTTTGAGTCCAATATTGTTATGATATATTTGCTAGGAATTCTTATAATTTCATATTTTGCAGAAGGTTATCTTTACAGCACTTTTGCTTCAATTTGTGCGGTACTTCTTTATAACTTTTTTTTCACTGAGCCATACTATACATTTAAAGTTAATAATCCAAATTATTTGATTACTTTTCTTGTTATGTTTATTGTTGGATTTATTACTAGTATGCTTACAATAAGGGTGAGATTAGAGAGACAACTCGTAGAAGATCGAGAGAAATATATTTCATCCTTATATTATATAGAGAAGAAGCTCCTTAACGTAAAGAGCCGAGAAGATTTAGCTAAAACATCCGCTGAAGAACTTGCAAGTCAACTTAATGCAAATGTACTTGTGCAATTTTTCAATTCTACAGGTTCTCTACTTTATAGATATATAGAGGGAGACGAAGTATTCAATGGAGATATAGATAATTCGGCTTGCTTGGAAACATATCAATCTGGAAGTCCATGCGGACGTGGTACAACTCTTTTCCCTAATGCAAAGGCATACTATAATCCTATTTTTAGTCAAAATGGTGTTTTGGGGGTTATAGGAATCTCTCATCCAGAAGATTTTACCCTTTCATATGCACAACGTACTTTTATCGATGTAATTACTCCACAGATTGTAGTTGTATTAGAGCGTGAAAAAATTTATGAAAAACAGCAAAAAGCACAAATGGAAATGGAGAAGGAACATTTGCGTGCTGATATGTTAAGATCCATCTCTCATGATTTTCGCACCCCGCTAGCAGGTGTAATGGGATTAGCGAGCACAGCACTTAACAATTATGAGAAAATGAGTGATGAAGTCAGGAAAAACTTTTTACAAAGTATTTATGAGGATGCAGATTGGCTGAATGAAATAGTGGAAAATATATTACAAACAACACGTTTTGAAGAAGGAAAATTTAAACTGAATATCGAGGAAGAAGCCGCAGAAGAGATTATTACTGAGGCAGTAACTCATGTAAAAAAGCATGTACACGAACATAAAATTCATGTGAAAATACCAGATGAAATAATTTTGATACAGGTAGATGGAGTATTAATAAGGCAAGTTTTAGTGAATATTTTAAACAATGCAATTAACTATTCACCAGAGGGAAGTGACATTATTGTATCATTATATCGTGAAGAGAATCGTGTGATTTTTGAGGTAAAAGATAATGGACCTGGTATTTCACGAAATGATTTACCTTATGTTTTTGAACGATATCATCGTAGTAATTCTAGTGGTATAGTAAATCGGAAAGGCATGGGGCTTGGACTTACCCTTTGTAAGTCGATTATCGAAGCTCATAATGGAAAAATTTCAGTTTTAAATAATGAACCACATGGGACAATTGTGAGCTTTTACATCTTATCAGAGAAGGAGAGAATCTAATGGAGCCACTTATTTTGATTGTAGATGATGAAAAGTCAATACGAAGCTTTCTTCGAGTATCAATCGAATCTCAGGGGTATAAATGTATTGATACAGATAACGGTTCAAGTGCACTTATGCTAGCTGTTTCGCACAATCCAGATATAATAATTTTAGATCTCGGATTACCAGATATGGACGGAGTTGAGGTAATTAAAAAATTGCGAACAATGTCACAAATGCCAATAATTATTATATCCGCCCGCGGGCATGAGCGTGAAAAGGTTGAAGCTCTTGATGCTGGTGCAGATGATTATCTTACTAAACCGTTTAGTGTATCTGAATTACTGGCACGTATTCGTGTGATATTGCGTCATAAATCAATCGAAAATATTTCAAATGAAACAGAAAACCTAATATTTAAAGTAAAAGATTTGATTATTGATACAGATAAGTACAGAGTCTGGCTTAACAATCAAGAAATACGGTTGACACCGAACGAGTACAAGGTTTTAGTTTTATTAGCTAAAAATCAAGGGAAGGTTCTTACACATAGATTTATTACAGAGCATGTCTGGGGAGGAATGATATCTGATGATACCCAGTCTTTGCGTGTTTGTATGGGAAACTTAAGAAGAAAACTTGGTGAAGATCCATCACAGCCGAAATATATTATTACAGAAATTGGTGTAGGATACCGATTTACCGACGAATAATATATGCTTGAGCTGCTCAAACAGAAAAAATCTATCCAAATGGTAAATTCTATTATCATTTGGATAGATTTTTTTTTAACAAAAAAATTATATGAACCTATAGAATGTTAACACAAAACTTATACTGAAAGGTTTATTCTTAAATTATAAAGGAGGTAACTAACATGTATAAAATTGATAATCCCAATAACTTCAAAGCTTATATTAAGGAGGCAACTAGTGAACTTCGTAATTATGAATTCGAAGAGTCATATAAAATGATAATTAAAGCAATAAATGCAGATCCCAATGCACCAGAACCACATAACCTTCTTGGAATCTGGTATGAGTTCAAAGGGAATGATGACTTAGCAAGGAAGCACTATAGGGCTGCATATGCATTAGATCCAACATTTAAACCTGCTAGTGCGAATCTAGAAAGAGTGTGCACCTTCTTTATATCACACATAATTCCAATAGATTTTGGTGAAGAAACGAAAGAATTGTAGTGGATAGAAAAACATGGAGGGAAATTTATGTATATAATCATTATTGGTTGTGGAAGATTAGGCAGTAATTTAGCAAAGGAATTGGCTAATGATGGAAACGATATTTGTATTATTGATCGTAATAGTGATAAATTAAATTCTTTGGGAAGTGGTTTTAATGGTCATAGAATAAAAGGAATAGAATTTGATAGTGATATTCTGATAGAAGCAGGAATAAAGCAAGCAGATGCTCTTTTGGCAGTGACATCAGATGATAATATAAACATAACAGTATCTCTTATTGTCGAAAGAATATTTCATGTTCCTAAAATCATTTCAAGAGTGAACGATCCTGGAAAAAAATTTATCTACAATCAATTGGGTATTGATACGATTAACCCAATACAGTATGAGGTTGAAATATTAAAAAACAAATTATTAATAGCGCATTTAGATGTAGTTTCATATTTAGACAATAACTATGAAATCATTGAGCTTAATATTAATAAAGAAAAATTAATTTCTATTGGGGATATTGAAGAAAAATACTATTGCATTATATCAGGTTTGATAAAGGATGGAATAGTAAGACTTCCTAAAAAAAATGAACAGCTACATTATGGGGATAGAATCATATGTACTATTCAAAAAAAGGATAAAGGAAGACTGATAAATTCATTTAGCAAGGAGATTTTATTATGAAAACTATAATAATCGGTGGAGGTAAAATTGGCTATAACCTCTTTAAAACATTAAAGGAGAGAGGACGTCAAGTTACTCTGATTGAACGAGATAAAGAAGCATGTATGAAAATATCAGAGGACATGAACACGGATGTAATTTGGGGTGATGGTACTGATTTAGAGGTTCTAAAGGATGCTGGTATTGAGGAAGCAGAAGTTGTTGTAGCTGTCACAGGTACTGATGAAGAAAATCTTGTAATTTGCCAGATAGCAAAATTGAGTTTTAATTCTAAAAGAACAATAGCCCGTGTTAATAATCCGAAAAATACCATAATGTTTAAGAATCTTGGAATCGATAATACAGTTTGCAGTACAGAGGTAATTGCAAATTTAATTGAATATGCACTTAATAAAGATGATTACAGAATCGTTAATACTTTAGGACGTGGTTCTATGGTTTTAGCTGAACTATCAATGAAAGAAGCTGGTGTTTGGTGTAATAAAACAGTTAAAGAACTTATACTACCCAAAGAATGTGTATTTGTTTCTGTGCTACGTGAGGATG
The DNA here is from genome assembly GCA_049684915.1 of Lutisporaceae bacterium. Lineage (GTDB taxonomy): Bacteria > Bacillota > Clostridia > Lutisporales > Lutisporaceae > GWB2-37-7. Next base: position 4,041 of record JBAVGO010000073.1, read on the forward strand.
AGGTTATATATCCAAGAGGTGATACACAGATTTTATGTAATGATAAGGTTCTAATTGTAACCAATTATTCTGCCTTATCAGATTTAGTTGATGAGTTATATGATGGAGGAAATAAAAAATGGATGTCAAGAAAAATGAAATAATGGGGATAATATTTGAGCTGATTGCTGTTATATCCTATATTGGATTAACCTTTACAGCAGCAATAATTATGATGAGGTGAGATAATGAATAAGCTTAGAAGCAGGGCATACAGTATAGAAATCATAAGCTATTATACAGGTTATATAGTACTCATTGCATCCTCATTAATGATAATACCTGCTATTACTTCATTTTTCTTCAAAGAATGGAATCCAATGTTTGATTTTATCATTAGCATTGCAATATCATTAATTTTGGGATTGGCACTAATTATGATTGGAATGAGAGCAAAGGAAAGTAAGTCAAATGTCCAATGGAAGCATGGGTTTACTGTTGCTGCTCTTTCTTGGATTATTTTAACAATTCTATGCGCAATTCCATATATATTAAGTGGGCATACAAAATCATTTTTAGATGCATATTTTGACGTGATGAGTGGATTTACAACTACTGGAGTAGTGCTTTTGCAGGATTTAGACCACCTTTCAAATGGCTTAAATATGTGGCGACATATATTGACTTTCATTGGCGGTCAAGGAATGGTTGTTTTGGCACTTACATTCTTAGTAAAAGAAACTGGCGGAGCTTACAAAATGTATGTTGGGGAAGGAAAGGATATAGAGCTAGTCCCAAATGTTAAGGGTACTGCAAGACAAATATGGAAAATCAGTTTAGTTTATCTTATTATTGGAACTGCTGCATTATGGATTGCAGGAATGATGATTGGTTTAAAGCCTGTATCCGCATTTTTCCATGCACTTTATATATTTGAATCCTCATGGAGTACAGGAGGGTTTGCTCCAAATACTCAAAACATTATGTATTACCACAGTGTGTTATATGAAACAATTGCTATGATTATATTTATTCTAGGCTCGTTAAACTTTGGATTGCATTATGCAATATGGCAAGGAAAACGAAAAGAAATAGTAAAAAATATAGAAACACAAAGTTTTTTTGTCACATCGTTTGTAGCTTGTATTCTTGTACTTGCTGGTTTATCTAAGTTGAATCTGTATCCTAATGTCGTTTCAAGCTTTCGGAGGATTGTATTTAATGTTATATCAGCACATACAACAACAGGACTTGGATCCATCTATGCAAGGCAATTTGCTTTGGAGTGGGGAGATTTTGGAATCCTTATTATGATTTTAGTTATGTTAATCGGTGGCTCTGCGTGCTCAACAGCAGGAGGTTTTAAAGGATTAAGAGTAGGCATTGTATTTAAAGGCTTAATTATGGATGTTAAAAAGCTACTTTCGTCAGAGAGAAGCATGAAGGTATATAAATTTCATCATATAAAAGATCAGGTTTTAGAAGATGGTTTCGTAAAATCGTCTGCAATCATCATTGGTTGTTATATGGTTACATTTACTGTTGGTACATTGCTTGGCACATATTATGGATATCCTCTTTCTGCTTCTGCTTTTGAAGCAGCTTCTGTAACTGGCAATGTAGGCTTATCCATAGGTGTTACAGCTCCTTCAATGCCTGTAATTATGAAGGTATATTATATCATCGCAATGTATTTAGGAAGGCTTGAATTCCTTTCTGTATTTGCACTAATAGGTTATATAGGTGGAGGTATAAGAAAAATATGTATAAATTACTCAAAGCATTAATAATCATATTGTTATTAACATTTCCACTTTCGTTAAATGTAAAGGCAGAAGATGTAATGAACATAAATGATTTAATTGAGAAAGCAAAAGAGCTTGATAGACAAGAGGTTACAATTCAAGGTGAAGTTATTGGTGAACGTATGGATAGAGTAGACTTCTCATGGATTAACATAAATGATGGCACCAATGCAATTGGAATATGGATAAATAAAAGTGAAGCAGTAAAGATTTCACATTATGGTAATTATAAATATAAAGGAGATATTGTAAAAATTACGGGTACATTTCATAGGGCATGTGCAGAGCATGGCGGTGAAGCTGATTTGCATAACAAATCAATAACAATAGTTGAAGATGGCCACCCCGTAAAAGAACAAATATCATCTGCAAAAATAATATGTGCAGCTGTATTTACAAGCTTGGCTTTATTAATGTATGTGATTTTCATAAAAGTAGTTATAAAAAAGACTATTACTTAATGCTAAATTTCTCTGCGTAAAAGCAATTGATATCTCAAGAATAATTATCATATTACTTGCAAAGCTTGTAGAACACATAAAATAATCAAGATAATACCATAAGGATAGTTGAAATTCCAGCATGAAAGGAATCCGCTCCCGCACCGTCAACTGTCCTTATAATGATTCCGACATTTCCTGCTTATTCTACTCCATCCAGCATAACTATTATGTTATGTCAAGCATGTCACACATCTCCTGTTCCTTAATATTTTCTAACTAATCACTTAAAATATGTAGCACTATTTTATAAACGCACATTGTTTAGTGTAAAACATATTGACAAAATATATATAAAACAGTTATATTTTAGTTAATATGTCAATTGTACTCATTAGTGCTATATTATAACTAATCACAAAATCAATACAAATGGTTTACTGTTATAGTCTTAACTCATAAGGAAATACAGTATGTAATAACAAATTACTGTATCGTATTCCTCTTCCTATTTAAGATGATTTTTTTGTTTGATTGATAGAGTCTTCTTAGAAGCCATGCTCTATCCAATAAGTATATGTTTTAGTGACAATATTAAACAACTCTCCGTCAGAAGAATCCTTTACTTGTACAATCCTTAAAGAATGCTGTACTTGGGTACTTATGCAACTAAGGATGACCTATTGCTTGGATAATACTGTACTCTCTTTATAATCGATTTCCGTGTGGTCAAAAAGATATGTGACTCATGGTTCAGTGGCAAAGTCTTAAATTTTTTTCAATAAAAAGTCTTTTAACATTTAGAATATCATGATATGATTACCCACATTTATTAACTCCTTTGTTAATAGGTGTAGTTGGGTGGGATACTCACCACTAATATTAACAAGTAGTTTTGGTCTTCGCTAAATTATAATATTTTGAACTGCTAAAGTGATAAAATTGGAAATTTGAGGTGAGGAAAATTTATGGTTATACAAAATAAGTTAGATAGAAATAATGTAGAGAATTTTATGTCATTAACTAGTTTACAACAAGGGATGTTATTTCATTATGTTAGAGATGAACTTAGTACAGAATACCATGAGCAATTAAGTCTATCTATTACAGGAGATTTGAAAATAGATTTATTGCAAAAATCCTGGGATTTTGTGATAGAAAATAATGAAATGTTAAGAACAGTTTTTAGATGGAAAGGAATAGATAACCCGATACAAATTGTTCTTAAAAAACATCAAATATTAGTTCAGTATATGGATTTTACTAATGAGCTAAACAAATATAAGGCTGTAGAAAATATTAAGCTAAGGGATTTAAGTAATAGAATAGATATAACAAAAGAAACTTTAAGGATTTATTTGTGTAAATTAGACGATTGTAAGTATGAGATGATTATATCTAACCATCATATTCTATATGATGGTTGGAGCAACGGAATAATTTTAAAGGAATTGATGGAAGTATACACTTGTTTATATAAGAATAAAGAAATTCAAAGAATTAACAAAACAAAATTCATTGAATTTATTAAATATACAAAAAATCTTAATAGAAATGAGCAAAAAAATTATTGGATGAATTATCTAAATGACTTAGGTAGTGAAGATGATTATTTTAGCTGCAAAGAGAAAGGTATTTATAAAGAGATTTCGTATAAGATAGATGCTGTCAAAGCAAATAAAATCAAAGATTTTGCTAAAGAAAATAAAATTCTTTTATCATCAATATTGTATGGTATTTGGGGAGTATTAATTCAAAAAATTAACGATTCAAACGAGGCTTTATTTGGGACAACCGTATCTGGAAGACCAGAAAATATTAAATCAATAGATAATATGGTAGGGCTATTTATAAATACTATTCCTTTAAGAATAAAATCAGAAAATAACCTTACATTTGTAGATTTAATACATGATGTGAATATAGTTCTCAATTTAAGAAAAGATTTTGAAAATACAGCTTTAATTGATATAAAGGAATACTGTAAATTAAGTGCTGAAGAGCTTTTCAATTCTATAGTTACAATAGAGAATTATCCATTGGATTTAAATTTGAACAAAGGCAACATATTACATATAGAGAACTTTTCTATAATTGAGAAAACAAATTATAATATAGCTTTAGAAATATTAACTTTTGACATTCTTGAATTTAAATTTAATTTTAATAGTTTAGCCATAGATGAAAATATGATAAAAAAACTAGGCGGCTATCTGGAAAAACTTATAGATACACTATTAAACAACTCAAATATCAAAATATTAGAAGTTGATTTATTATCAGAGAAGGAAAGAAACCAAGTAATTTATGAGTTCAATGCTGCCAAGGTAGACTATCCAAAGGATAAGACAATACAGGAGTTATTTGAAGCTCAGGCAGAAAAAGCACCAAATAATATTGCCATGGTATTTCAAGATAAAAAGTTAACCTATAGAGAATTAAACGAAAAGGCAAATAGCCTCGCAAGAGTATTAAGAAAAAAGGGTGTTAAAGCAGACTCAATTGTAGGAATAATGGTAGAAAGATCTCTAGAGATGATAGTAGGAATAATGGGAATTCTAAAAGCTGGAGGAGCATATCTGCCAATAGACCCCGAGTATCCCAAAGAAAGAATAGAATATATGCTAAAGGATAGCGAGAGCAAGGTCTTGTTAAGTAAAAATACCTTAGTAGAAAATATTGAGTATAACGGTGAGTTTATAGATTTATTTGAAGATGACATATTTAGCGGAGACTTGAGCAATCTGGAGAAAATAAATGACTCAAACAACTTAGCATATATTATCTATACTTCAGGAACTACTGGTAAGCCTAAAGGTGCAATGCTTAAGCATTCAAACCTTAATAATTTTGTAACGTGTTTCAATAGGCAATTTAAAAAAGAATTCGGTTCAGATGATAGAGTTCTATCATTAACTAATTATGTGTTTGACGTAAGCGTATGTGAATTTTTTGTATCATTAACAAGCGGAGCTGCTTTATATATAAATGATAAGCATAAAACCTTTGATCCAATGGAGATTGGTAAATTAATAATTGATAATAAAATTACCTTTACCTATATACCCCCATCATTGTTGTCAGATGTTTATGAAAATCTAAAAATAGATAAAAACAATGTTAAATTGAAGAAATTATTGGTTGGTGTTGAAGCAATAAGAGGTGAGACATTAAATAAGTTTTACGATTTAAATGAAGATATCGAAATAGTAAATGGGTATGGACCAACTGAAGCAACTATATGCTCAACCTTTTATAGGGTGAGTAAAAATGAGGTTTTAGACAAAACTGTACCAATAGGTAAGCCTGTTGGAAATACAAGTATCTATATCTTGAACAAATTTTTAAAAGCAGTTCCAGTTGGTATAGTAGGAGAAATATATATATCTGGAGCTAGTGTAGCAAGAGGTTATCTAAATAAATCCGAGCTGACCTCTGAAAAATTTGTTGAGAACCCATTTAAACCAGGAACAAAGATGTATATGACAGGGGATTTAGCAAGCTGGCTGCCTGACGGAAATATAGAGTTTTTGGGTAGAAGAGATAATCAAGTTAAAATAAGAGGATTTAGAATAGAGCTTGGAGAGATAGAAAACAAAATATTACAACATGAAGCTGTTAAAGAAACAGTTGTTATAGTAAAAGAAAATAAAGAAAAGGAAAAATGTATATGTGCTTATGTAGTAAGTGAAAAAGATATTAATGAGTTAAATCTAAAAGGATATCTAAAAGAAACTTTACCAGAATATATGGTTCCAGCTTATTTTGTACAGCTAGATAAGCTACCGCTGACATCTAATGGAAAACTTGATAGGAGAGCACTTCCAGAACCCAACTTAGACTATACTTTAAATGAATATGAAGCTCCAAGAAATGAAATAGAAGAAAAGCTATCAAAAATATGGAGCGAAGTATTAGGAATTGAAAAGGTAGGAATAAATGATAACTTCTTCGATTTAGGGGGACACTCATTAAAAGCAACGGCACTTATATCTAAAATTCATAAAGAATTAAATAAAGAAATTCCATTAAAAGAGCTATTTAAGTCACCAACGATAAAAGCGATTAGTAAATTTATTGAAAGTGCAGAAGAAAATCTTTATTCAAAGATAGAAAAAGTGGAAGAAAAAGAGTTCTATGCCGCATCCTCAGCTCAAAAGAGAATGTATATACTACAACAGTTTGATAGAGACAGCGTAGCGTATAACATGCATGTAGTGTTTGAGTTAGAAGGAGCGGTTAACAAGGAGAAAATAGAAGAAACCTTTAAAAACCTCGTTATACGGCATGAGACATTAAGAACTTATTTTGAAGCCATTGAAGGAGAAATAGTACAGAAAATAGATAATTCTTATGAGTTTAAGCTGGTGAAGAGAAAAGACAATGAAGAAATCAAATACATAATAAATAAATTTGTACGACCATTTGAATTAGAAAAATCGCCACTATTTAGAGTGGAGCTTCTAGAAAGCAACGAAAAAACTTACTTATTAATAGATATGCATCACATAATATCAGACGGTATATCTACGGGTATATTAATAAAAGAGTTTACAGCTCTCTATAAGAAGAAAGAGTTAGAACCTTTAAAACTTCAATATAAAGACTTTGCAGCATGGCAAAATGATTTCTTAATATCAGAAGAAATAAAGAAGCAAGAGGCTTACTGGATTAACAGATTTAATGATGAGATACCATTATTAAATCTGCCTACTGACTATGAAAGACCCTCTATACAAAGTTTTGAAGGAGATAGCATAAGCTTTGAAGTAAATGAAAAACTTACAGAAAGTTTGACAAAGCTTACAAAAGAAACAGGCACAACAATGCATATGCTTCTACTATCAGCCTTTAATATACTTCTATCAAAATATAGTGGACAAGAAGACATAGTAGTAGGAACACCAATAGCAGGAAGACCTCATGCAGATTTGGAAAATATCATGGGAATGTTTGTAAACACCCTGGCAATGAGGAACTATCCCAGTGGTGAGAAGACTTTTAGAGAGTTTCTGGGGGAAGTAAAGGAGAATGCATTAGGAGCCTATGAAAACCAGGACTATCAGTTTGAAGAATTGGTGGAGAAGCTGAATATAGCGAGAGACTTCAGCCGAAATCCTGTATTTGATGTAATGTTTACACTTCAAAACATGGATATTGGAGAAGCCACAGTAGAAGGTATAAAGATAAGGCCATATAAATCAGAGAATAGGATATCCAAATTCGATATGACCATGAATGAAATAGAATTGGAAAATAGCATATGTATAAGCATACAATACTGTACGAAGCTATTTAGCAAGGCAACAATAGAGAGAATGTATAAACATTTAGAGAACATAATGCAAGCAATAACAGAAAATATAGATACTAAGCTATCAGAAGTAGCGATACTGACGGAAGAAGAAAGACAGCAAATATTAATAGACTTCAACAACACAAAAGCAGACTATCCAAGTGACAAGACAATACATCAGCTTTTTGAGGAACAGGTAGAGAGAACTCCTGACAATAAAGCGGTAGTATATGAGGATAAGCATCTTACCTACAGAGAGCTAAATGAGAGAGCGAACCAATTGGCAAGGGTATTAAGAGCCAGGGGAGTAGTCCCTGACAGTATAGTAGGGATGATGGTAGAGAGATCCTTAGAAATGATAGTGGGAATAATTGGAATACTTAAAGCAGGAGGAGCGTACCTTCCTATAGATCCAAAATATCCCCAGGATAGAATAAAATATATGTTGGAGGATAGTGGTGCAAGCCCATTTTTGACACAAGCTTGGTTATATAAGGACATGGTAAAGGCTGGAGAAGTAATTGAATTAGATAATGAGGATACATATCAGGGAGAAAAAGATAATCTGGATATAGAAAATAGACCCGATAATCTTGCATATGTAATATATACCTCAGGTTCAACTGGAAAGCCTAAAGGAGTAATGATAGAAAACAGTAGTGTAATAAATCTTGTATATGCATTAAAGGACAAAGTATATAAAGACAACGTAAGCTTTAAGGTTGCAATGGTATCACCATATATATTCGATGCCTCAGTAAAGCAAATATTCCCATCATTGCTATTGGGTCATAGCTTATACATAGTACCAGAAGCTACAAGATATGATGGTAAAAAGCTGATTGATTACTATATCAAAAACAATATTGATATATCAGACGGCACACCCAGTCATATAAGGCTAATAACAAGCTCGGATAATAATAACCTGAATGCAATAAAAATAAAGAAATTTATAATAGGTGGAGAAGCACTTAGTAATGAAATAATAGATGGACTTCTAAGTAAGTTAATGAATGATGCTCCTGACATAGTAAATGTATATGGACCTACTGAGTGCTGTGTAGATAGTACCTTATCTGTAATAACCAAAAAGAATGCTCAGGATATGATAACAATAGGAAAACCATTAAACAACTATAGGATATATATAGTGGACAAGCATTTCAAGCTGTGTCCTGTAGGAGTACCAGGTGAGCTATGTATATCTGGAGAAGGACTCGCAAGAAGCTACCTGAACAGACCAGAGCTGACAGCAGAGAAGTTTGTAGCCAACCCCTTTGAGTTATCTGCTGAAATTGGATTTGTGCAAAGAATGTACCGAACAGGAGACTTGGCAAGATGGCTGCCTGATGGAAATATTGAATTCATGGGAAGGATAGACCATCAAGTAAAGATAAGGGGATATAGAATAGAGCTTGGGGAAATAGAAAGCAAGCTTTTGAGCCATGAAGCTGTGAAAGAAGCAATAGTAACAGCAAGGGATGATGATAGCGGAAACAAATATCTATGTGCATATATAGTAGGAGCGGAAGAGCTGATGGTATCGGAGCTAAGAGAGCAGCTATCCAAAGATCTACCTAATTATATGATGCCTTCCTACTTCATTCAACTGGAGAAGCTACCTCTGACACCTAATGGTAAAATAGACAGAAAGGCACTACCTGAGCCAGATGGAAGCATATCTACAGGAGCAGAATATGAAGCACCACGAAACGAAACAGAAGAAATACTGGTGAATATATGGCAGAAAGTGCTAGGAGTAGAACGGATAGGAATAAATGACAGCTTCTTTGAATTAGGAGGACACTCACTAAAAGCAACAAATCTCGCAGCGAAGATACAGAAAGCATTTGAAGTAGAGATAGCTCTAGGTGAAATATTCAAGAACCCAACAATAAAAGAGATATCAAATGTTATCTTAGGAAGAAAAAATAATAAGTTAAAGGTTATAAAACCAGCAGAAGAACGTGAATATTACCCTGTATCCTCCTCACAAAAGAGATTATATATTTTAAATCAAATTGATGATAACAATACTAGCTATAATATGCCTGCACTAATGAATGTAGAAGGAAATATAGACATTCAGAAATTTGAACAAACCTTTAATTTGCTTATAAGAAGGCATGAAGCATTAAGAACAACCTTTGAATTCATTGATGGATGTATAGTGCAAAAAATACAAAGTATACAGGACATGCCATATTTCAAAATTTCCTATGATGAATCATTGCTCGATATTGAAAAGTTAATGAATAAATATATTAGCCCCTTCAAGCTAACTAAAGCACCGCTTCTTAGAGTAGCATTGATAAAACGTGAAAGTAATAAATACTTATTCATACTTGATATGCATCATATAATATCTGACGGTATTTCTATGAATATAATGATTAATGAATTTATGAAATTGTATGCAGAAGAAGAGCTGCCAGCACTAGAAATACAATATAGAGACTATGCTGTCTGGGAAACAGAGCTTTATCAGAATGAGCATAAAAAGTTACAGGAAAAGTACTGGCTAAATAAGCTAGAAGGACTGCCAAATTGTGAATTCCCGATAACAAAGCTTTCTAAAGTAATAAATAATATGGGCTCAGTAGTAAGAACAGTATTAGATGAACAGATAGTAAGTAAGATAGATAAGTATTGTAAAAAGAATAGAATTACTAAATTTACCTTTATGCTTACAGTTCTTAAAATACTATTATTTGGAGAGATAAACCAAACTGATATTTGTATAGGTATCCCTATCGCAGGTCGTAAATATAGCGGATTAGAGAATATCATCGGGGTGTTCCTTAATATGCAAATAATCCGTACCAAAATCCAGAACGATCTTACATTTGCAGAGTACATGAAAATAGTTGATAAAACTGTTTTAGAAGCACAAGATAACCAGGACTATCCGTACGAGGAGCTATATGCAAAGGTTAGAGACACGTTTAATTATCAGGGTAGTTCTCTCTTCTCTATAATGCTTAACTATATGCCTTATCAGGAAGGCAATCATATAAGTATTGAGGGACTTTTACTGGAACCTATTAAATTAGACAAGCACAGCGTAAAATATAACACTACCCTATATGTAAGAGAATTGGCTGATGAGATGACACTAAGCTTGGATTATAACAATAGCTTGTATACTGACGAGAGTATGGAAAAAATACTAAATAATATGGAAGCCATTATTAATATGGTACTCGAAAACGAGAATATTTTAATCCAAAATATTGGAGCCGCAATTTATGACTACTTGGATGATATAGCTATAAGCGTAGAGAATGAAATTGACGAAGGTAGCTTTGATAATGATGATTTCTTTTAAATATTAAAGACAAAAGGAGGCGAAATTTATAATGCATTCAAGCTTACAAGGTAAAATAAACAATATTGCAAAAGAGTTCCCTGATAAAATTGCTATAGAATGTGGCAGTAGAAAGCTATCATATTTAGAACTTGAAAATGCTTCAAATTCAATTGCTGCCTTTTTATCTGGCATTAAAAGTGCCAATAATAATATTTTAATGCTCATGGAAAAAAGTGAATACTTAGTAGAGTCTATACTATCAACAATAAAAGCGGGTTTTGTGTTTGTACCTCTAGACCCAAAGTTTCCAGTTAGCAGATTAAGTATTATGGCAGATATATCGGACTCTAAATGGATAGTTACTCAGTCTAAATGGTTATACAAAGCAAATGAGTTAGCAAAAACATTAAATAAAAATTTAAATGTTATTTTAATTGGCGAGAGTAAAAAAGAAGATATTAAATTTGAAAAGCTATCTATAAATGAAATTGAAAATTATTATACCAACAGCATAGAAGCTTCTGACCAAATACTAAATAAAAACTGCTATATATATTTTACTTCTGGCTCTACAGGGAAGCCCAAAGGTGTTTGGGGTAGACACAGGAGCTTGAAACATTTTGTGGAATGGGAGATAGAGGAATTTTGCATTAACTCAAATTTTAAAATTAGTCAATTAACCTCTCCATCCTTTGATCCTTTCCTGAGAGATATATTTGTGCCCTTATGTTCAGGAGGAACATTATGTATACCAGAAGATGATGAAATAATTCTAAATCCACGAATGTTAGTAAAATGGATTGATGAAAACCAAATAAATTTGATTCATATTGTACCGTCATTACTCAAACAAATTACAGAAGTAATAGAGGATTCAAACTGTTTAAATAGCTTAAAATATATACTTTTGGCAGGAGAGCTTTTGAGAGGTAATGATATTAAGCAATTCATTCAGATGTTTGGTTCTAGAATTCAGCTTGTTAATCTATATGGACCAACAGAAACAACTCTAGCTAAGTTCTTTTATAGAGTAAGTGAGAGTGACATCGGCAGGGCAATAATACCCGTAGGCAAACCTATCAACAGCACTAATGCATTAATTCTGAATAATGAAATGGCAAAGTGCCGTACTGGCAGTATCGGTGAGATATATATTAGGACCCCCTTCATTTCATCTGGCTATTACAAAGAACCAAGCATGACAAAAGAGGTATTCTTATTAAACCCATTTAGTGATAACTCTCAAGATATTATATATAAGACAGGAGATTTAGGAAGAATACTGCCTGATGGCAATATGGAAGTTGTCGGGCGAATAGATCATCAAGTGAAAATAAGGGGTTTCAGGATAGAAATAGGAGAAATAGAAAACAGGCTTTTAAACCATAAAGCGATAAAGGAAGCCGCAATAATAGCAAAAGAAGACAATACGGGGAGTAAATATCTATGTGCCTATATAGTATCTGATATAAAGCTAACTGTATCAGAATTAAGAGACTATTTATCCGAGGATTTGCCCGAATACATGCTCCCATCATACTTTATACTGCTGGATAAGCTACCACTCACTCTAAATGGAAAAGTGGATCGTAAAGCACTTTACAATAGCACGCTGTCCGAATTTGGTACAAGTATGACAGTAGGAACAGAATATGAGGCACCTAGAAATAATATAGAAGAAGCTCTGGCAGCTATATGGAAAGAGATACTTGGGGTAGAGAAGATCGGCATAAACGATAATTTCTTTGAGCTGGGCGGACATTCGCTAAAGGCAATAAGCTTAGGTGCGAAGATACATAAGGTACTGAATGTAGAAATATCACTAAAGGAGATATTTACTAACCCCACAATAAAAGGAATATCGGAATGCATTAAAGGCAGCAAAGAAAGCCTATACTCATCAATAGAGCCAGCCGAAGGAAAAGGGTACTATGAAATGTCATCAGCTCAAAAGAGGATATATACTTTACAACAGTTAGAGCTTAATAGTACCAGCTACAACATGCCCAAAGTATTTGAGCTAGAGGGAGACTTAGATACAGTGCAGTTAAAAGAAGCCTTTAGTAAGCTGATACAGCGGCACGAAGCATTAAGAACCAGCTTTGAAGTAGTAGAAGAAGGATTAATACAGAAGGTACACAAGGAAATAGAGTTTGAAATAGAAGAGTATTTGGCAATAGAAGACAAAGAAATAGAAGTGATAATAGAAGGTTTCATAAGAGCCTTTGACCTATCAAAAGCACCACTTTTAAGAGTAGGGCTTATTGTTCGCACTGCACATCCTAATAAGCATATATTGATGCTTGATATGCATCATATAATATCCGATGGAACTTCAATTGGAATAATGGTGGAAGAATTCAGTAAAACATATGCAGGAGAAGAACTAACACCACTAAGAATACAGTACAAGGATTTCTCAGAATGGCAGAATGAGCTGTTTAGAAGTGACAGTATAAAGGCACAGGAAGAGTACTGGTTAAAGCAATTTGAAGGAGAAATACCTGTACTAAACCTTACCACAGACTATCAAAGACCTGCAATACAAAGTTTTGAGGGAGCTTCTATACAATTTAAGATAGAGGAAGAGTTGACAAATAAGCTAAGACAAATAGCTAAAGCTACAGGCAGTACCATGTATATGGTATTACTTAGTACCCTTAATATACTATTGTCAAAATACAGTGGACAAGCAGACATAATAGTGGGAAGCCCGATAGCAGGAAGACCCCATGCAGATCTAGAGAATATCATAGGAATGTTTGTAAACACCTTGGCAATGAGGAACTATCCAAGTGGAGAAAAGACCTTTGAAGAATTCCTTATGGAAGTAAAGGAAAATGCATTAGGAGCATATGCTGCACAAGACTATCAGTTTGAAGAGCTGGTGGAAAAGCTGAATATAGCAAGAGACTTTAGCAGAAACCCAGTGTTTGATGTAATGCTTGTACTACAAAATATGGATAGGGGAGAAGCCGCAGTAGAAGGTATAAGCATAAAGCCATATAAGTCAGAGAATAGAATATCCAAATTTGACATGATCATGAATGCAGTAGAGATAGGAAATAACATATGCATAAGCATACAATACTGCACGAAGCTATTCAACAAGGCTACAATAGAGAGAATGTACAAGCATTTAGAGAACATAATGCAAGCAATTACAGAAAATATAGACACTAAACTGTCAGAAATTGAAATACTGACAGAGAAAGAAAGACAGCAAATATTAATAGACTTCAACAATACAAAAGCGACCTATCCAAAGGACAAGACAATTCACCAGCTGTTTGAGGAACAGGTAGAGAGAACTCCTGCTGCTGTTGCCGCAGTATATGATAAAAAGAGTCTCACATACAAGGAGCTAGACATCAAGGCAAATCAACTGGCAAGGACACTAAGAAACAAGGGAGTAAAAGCAGACAGCATAGTAGGGCTAATGGTAGAGCGATCTTTAGAGATGTTAGTAGGTATATTGGGTATATTGAAGGCTGGAGGAGCATATCTGCCTATAGACCCTGAATATCCATCGGACAGAATTGCATATATGCTTGAGGATAGCAATGCAAATATCATGCTTACACAGACAGGTCTGGTAGAGAAAGTAGATTTTAATGGAATAACAGTCCTTTTGGATAGTGAAGAAGCTTATCATGAGGATGGCAGTAAGCTTGAAAATATAAATAAATCAGAAGACCTGCTATATGTAATATATACCTCAGGAAGCACAGGAAAACCAAAGGGAGTTTTGTTAGAACATGGCAATATCTGCAATCTAATTAACTTTGAATATGAAAAAACTAACATTAATTTCAATACTAGAGTCCTGCAATTTACATCTATAAGCTTTGATGTTTGTTATCAAGAAATCTTCTCAACACTTTTATGTGGTGGTGGACTATATCTCATTGACAATGAAACTAAAAAAAATGCAGATAAATTACTTAAATTTATTGATGAAAACGAAATAGAAGTTGTATTTATGGCAACAGCATATTTCAAATATATAGTCAGCCAGCCTGATTATATAAACGCCTTATCAGAGAAGATAAAGCACATTGTAGTTGCAGGTGAGCAGCTATTAGTAGCTGATAAACTGAAGCAATATATATTAAATACAAACGTGAATTTGCACAATCACTATGGGCCATCAGAAACACATGTAGTAACAACCTATACTATAAGCTCAAACAATAATATAGAACAATTGCCTCCTATAGGAAAACCGATATCAAATACAAAAATATATATAATGAATAAGTACAAAAAACTACAACCAGTAGGTGTTGTAGGAGAATTATGTATTGCTGGAGACTGTGTAGGAAGAAGTTATTTGAATAGACCAGAGTTGACAGCAGACAAGTTTATAGACAACCCTTTTGAGCCGGGAACTAGGATGTATAAAACAGGAGACCTGACAAGATGGCTGCCTGATGGAAACATAGAGTTCTTAGGAAGAATAGATAATCAAGTTAAAATAAGAGGCTTTAGAATAGAGCTTGGGGAGATAGAAAATAAAATATTACAGCATGAAGCTGTTAAAGAAGCAGCTGTTATAGTAAGGGAAAATAAAGAAAACGAAAAATATATTTGTGCTTATGTGGTAAGCGAGAAAAAACTTGATGAGTTAAATCTAAATGGACATCTAAAAGAAAGCTTACCCCTATATATGATTCCAACTTATTTTGTAAAGCTAGATAAGATGCCTTTGACCACTAATGGAAAGCTTGATAGAAGAAAGCTTCCAGAACCAGATTTGAATACTATTCTTAATGAATATGAAGCACCAAGAAATGAAACAGAAGAAAAACTTGTTCAGATTTGGGAAGAAGTGCTTAAAATCGATAAAATAGGCATTAGCGATAATTTCTTTGAACTGGGCGGACATTCAATCAAAGCAATGAAGCTCATAGCAAAAATTCGCTATATATTTAATGTAGAAATGGCACTCAATGAAGTGTTCAAATTCCCTACAATAAAGAAAATCGCAGTATATATTGAAAATGCAAGAGATAAGGGATGTACGCTAGATGACAATAATATCGTTTTACTAAACAGAGGGCAAAATGGCAATCTGTTCTTCATTCATGCAATTTTCGGTAATATAGAACAATATATTGAATTCTGCCACCTTCTTGAAACAAACATCAATTGTTGGGGTATTCGTCCGGATAAGCTGCAAAATTATTTCCCTGTCCTCACAACCATGGAAACACTTGCAGCCAAATATATTGAAAAGATGAAATGTATTTGCCCCCAAGGTCCATATAACATTGTAGGCTGGAGCATAGGTGGGGTTATCGCATATGAGATTGTCAGACAGCTAGAGCAAGCTGGTGAGAAGGTAGGCTACTTTGCTATTGTTGATACACAATCACCTTGCACAGAGTTGATACCCAAAGAGAAGCTATCTCCGTTTTCTATCGACGAAGAACTAGAACGAATCCGTCAGTGCTTTGGTGACAGCCAGCTTATCTCGGACTTAGAAGCAGTCTCCGATAAAAGTCAAATATGGAATATGACACTTAAATGGGCAGAAACAGCTGGCGATATAAAAGAGAAGCTTATCAATTCAGCAGGGAAAGAAGTTCCACCTAAGCTGATGAACCCTTTATTCCAAGATTCAAGTATAAGGGATATTGTCTATAAAATGAATATGTTAAGGAGTCTTTTCCGTGATTTGCATTATTATATCCCCTCCGGGAAAATCGCATCACAGGTGTACTTTTTCAAAGCCACAGAATCAAATGCTGATGTACTAAATCTAGACGGATGGCGCTCGTTGTGTGAAAAACCCATTAAGCTATATGACATCGAAGGTGAACATGTATCCATTTTCAGGCAGCCCAATATTGTAAAATTTGCAAAGATATTTAAAGAAACCTTAAGTACCCTAGAACGCAGTTAAACAAAAATGAAATTATAGAAGGAGGAGTAAAATTTGAGAATTTATTTTGCAGGATCGATTAGAGCAGGAAGGGAGGATGTTGAACTTTATAATAAGATTATTGCCCATTTAAAACAATATGGTGACGTTCTTACAGAACATGTAGGAGATTATAGTCTTTCAGTAGAAGGGCAAAATCAACTTCCGGATAAATACATCCATGACAGAGATTTGGAATGGTTATTAAGTTCTGATATAGTAGTAGCTGAAGTTACTGTACCAAGCTTGGGCGTAGGTTATGAAATTGGAGTTGCAGTCAGAGAAAAGATACCAGTAATAAGTTTATTCAGAAAAAATAAAGGAAGACAATTATCTGCAATGATTGCTGGTTCTGAAGGAATTGATACGATTGATTATAGTGAGCTAGAAACCGTATTACCTAAAATAGATGCTATGATAAAGGTGATATTATGCAAAAAAATGTAACGTATGCATTCGTTGATATTTTAAGAAAAATCTTAGAAAATGGATCATTTGTAACAACAAGGGGAAATGAGCAAGTTGAAATTTTATCACAGCTATTACAGATGAAGAATTCTAGTGAAAGAGTTATAGTATTACCGCATCGAAATAATAATATTTTTGCTTTAATTGCTGAAACTATGTGGGTTTTGGGAGGGAGAGATGATTTAGCCTTTCTATCTCATTATCTACCAAGAGCCATTGATTTTTCTGATGACGGGAAAACTTGGCGGGCTGCCTATGGTCCACGTTTGAGAAACTGGAATGGAGTTGATCAATTCAAGGAAATTGCAAGAATTATTAATGAAGACAAAAATACAAAACGGGCTGTAATGATAATTTACGATCCTAAAAAAGACTACGTGGAGACCAAAGATGTTCCTTGTAACAATTGGTTGCATTTTATGGTACGAGATGGACAACTTCATTTAAACGTAGCCGTAAGAGCTAATGATGTAGTATGGGGGTTTGGCGGAATAAATAGTTTTGAGTGGTCGATTCTTCACGAAATGATGGCATTTTGGACAGGCACTACAGTAGGGACTTTGTCTTGGTTTGTCGGAACTATCCATGTGTATAAAAGACATTTTAAAAAGTCAGACCAAATTTTAAGTAGCTTTGGGAATAAAACTCTATATGAGTTCGGTATTCAAAGTCCCAAATTTAGCACTCCATTTTCAGATTTTGATGAGGAATTAA
Source organism: Lutisporaceae bacterium (assembly GCA_049684915.1). GTDB lineage: Bacteria > Bacillota > Clostridia > Lutisporales > Lutisporaceae > GWB2-37-7. The sequence continues at coordinate 21,982 of JBAVGO010000073.1, forward strand.
AGAGATGGTTTAGTATTGAGAAAAACCTTCGGATGGAAAATGATTCAAAAGTTTATTATGAAATACAACAGATTCCAGATAGCTTATTAAGAAATTCATTAGAAATGCTTTATATGTATAATCAATATTTAAATAATGCACCTAAGGAAAAAATCGCAGAATTAGTCGAGCAACTTCCGACTAATGATTTTAAAATAGCTGCAATTGAATATTTCTCTCGTGCTTATAATCAAAATAATCTGATTACCCTTTGTGACAAAGAAAAACATTTTTTTGATTTCTATTGGAACGACAACAAAATGAATCAGAATATCGATTCACGAGAGTGTGCTGTTACATTAGAATAACGACAACTTTCAACTATTGTACAAAAATATAATGCAGAGGTGACTTTATGATTCCTGAAAAACTAAAACCTGGTGATGAAATTAGGGTGATAGCACCTTCCCTTAGCCTTGGAATAATACCAAGAGATGTACAGGAGCTTGCAAACAAGGTTCATGAAGAACTGGGCTTCCGACTTACTTTTGGACGCCATGTAAATGAATTCGATACATTTAGGTCCTCCTCTATCGAATCTAGAATAGAAGATTTACACGAGTCTTTTCTAGACAAAAACGTAAAAGCTATATCCGCTGTTTACGGTGGCTATTACACAAATCAAATGCTTAGATACATAGATTTTGATATAATAAGAGCAAATCCTAAGATAATACTAGGCTTCTCAGATATTACCATACTATTGGCTGCCATATATGCAAAGACAGGTCTTGTGACATACTATGCACCAAATTATTCAAGCTATGGCATGAGGGATGGTCTCGAATACACCCTAGAATATTTCAAAAAATGCTTTGTAGAAAACAGCCCCTTTGCAGTGAAAGCCGCACCTCATTGGAGCGATGATGATTGGTATAAAAATCAGGATGAAAGGGAATTCATAGAAAATAACGGCTACCTGATAATCAACGAGGGCACAGCTGAAGGTAAAATAATAGGTGGCAATCTCTGCACCCTAAGTCTGCTTCAAGGTACTGAATACATGCCAGACATCAGGGAATCTATAATTTTTATAGAGGAATATGGCGACGTGGGTATGCAGCTTTTTAACAGATATCTTCAGTCTCTCATACATCAACCAGGCTTTGATACTGTGAAAGGAATAGTTATAGGAAGATTCCCGAAAGGCTCGAAGGTTTCTGATGAATCGCTTAAGTACATAATTAAATCAAAAAAAGAGCTTACGCATATTCCAGTAATTGCCAACGCAAGTTTTGGACATACTACTCCTCAATTCGCATTTCCAATAGGTGGATGCGGAAGACTTTTTGTCAAAAATGGCAAGGTAGAGCTTGAAATACTTGAGCATTAAGCTTATTGGCATCAAAAATAATGCAGGTCTGACTTCGATATTCCATCGGAGTCAGACCTTTTCTCCAGTTTTACTGTCATATTCTTTTTATATAACCCTTCTGTCTCATGCTGGCTTCATAAACCACAAGGCTGGTTGCAATTCCAACATTTAAGGAATCCGCTCCACCCAGCATGGGAATTATCACCTTTTTACATTTCTGTGAACGCCATATATCAGAGATACCATGTATCTCATTTCCAACCACTATAGCAATCCTTCCTGAGTAATCAATATTAAAATAATTCTCCTCTGCTGTTAGGTCTGTCAGCACAATCTGAAAATTATTTTCATTAAGCCAAGCTATTGTCTCCTCTATATCCTCTTGAATAATAGGCAGTATGAAGCTTGCTCCCATACTAGACTTTATAAGCTTATGGCTGTTTTTTCTTATTCTGCTGTTGCAAAGTATTACAGCATCTCCCCCTGCACCGTCAACTGTCCTCATAATAGTTCCGACATTTCCAGCTTGTTCTACTCCATCCAGTATAACTATTATGTTATCGATACCTAAGCTTATGTCCGACAAACTATAAGCCTCCATTCTGCAAAGTAAAAAGAAACCTTCACTTTTGTCCTGACCGCTTATCCTTGCACAAGTTTTAGCTGATATTATATATGTACTTTTTGCCCTTCCGATAAATGAATATACCAAGCTCTTCATTGTATCACTTTTAATAAATTCAGGGCAGAATACAAATGCCTCTATGGTTGCATTACTTTTCATAAGCTTCTCATATGCCCATAAGCCTTCTATTATGAAAAGATTATCATCCTCTACCTTCTTATTGCTAGATAAATCGATAAATGTCCTTATGATTGGATCCTTAGCACTTATTGTTTGGTAGTTTGAAAACTCTTTATAATTATCAGTTGTGTCAAGCATGTCACACATCTCCTGTTCCTTAATAATTTCTTAAATAATCAAGACTTATATTTCGATTATAGCAAATTAAGTTGTAATAATCATTAGAATAGATTATTTCTAACCAGTACCTATTGCTTTTGACCTCCTGTTAATCTATAATCTTTGTATTGATTTACTAATTTATTACATAATTATTAGACAAGCTAATTTTAATTTTAAGGAGAAGCTTATGCTTTACACTACTATAATAATTTTAATATTAATATTGGGGCTAATGATAGTTGCACTATTGTTTGCAGGCAACTATTTCTATAACTTTGCTATTTTGCGTAGAAAAAAAGAATTTCTAAGTAATAATCCAGACCTTAAGTCCGAAACCTCTGGGGTAAAGTGGCAGAACAGTGAAGAATGGTTGGAACAGCAAAGCTATCAGAAGTTAAATATTAAATCCTATGATGGATTAAATTTGAACGCCATATACATACCAACTTCTACTACCTCAAACAAGATTGTAATACTTGTACACGGTTACACCAGCTGGAATGGTTCTATGACAAGCTTTGCGAGGTACTATCATGAGGAGCTGGGTTATAGTGTATTGATGCCTGACTGCCGTGGACATGGTAAAAGCGAGGGTAATTATATTGGTTTTGGCTGGCATGATAGAAAAGATATGCTGCAATGGATTGATGTCATGCTAGAGAAGCATGGCAGAGATTCTCTACTTGTACTACATGGAATCTCTATGGGCGGTGCTACTGTACTAATGACCAGCGGTGAAGCCTTACCCGCCAACGTAAAATGCATAATATCTGACTGTGCTTATAACTCAATAAAGGGTATACTTAGCTATCAAATGAAAAGAATGTTTAGACTGCCAAGCTTTCCACTAATGCAATTTACCAGTCTTATCAGTAGGCTACGAGCAGGCTATTCCTTCAAAAACGCCTCTGCTGTCAGTCAAGTAAAAAAATGCAAAATCCCCATACTATTTATACATGGAAGTGCGGATAAGTTTGTACCTACAGAAATGGTCTATGAGCTATTTGAAGCGGCAAGCTGTGAAAAGCAACTGCTTGTAGTGCCTGATGCGGCTCATGGTATGTCTTTCTGGCAAGATCCCACAGGATATAAGTCCAAGGTAGCGGAATTTTTAGAGAAGCATATATAATAAATATCCCGGATATTTCTATCTGGGATATTTATTATATATCACCGATTTCACTTCCAAATATAGATAGCATCTGATTTGTAGGTGCAAACTTCTTTCCATCCCATTCCAGCGTAGTCTCAACTAAAGCCAGAGTATCAGCGCCATATTTACCTATAACTCTTTGTATTACATTCAAATCATACACTCCATCTCTTTGATAATCCACAGGATACACATTGCCTAAGGGGATTACCTCTCCTAGAAGCGGTGTATCAATCTGAGCCTTTAGGGTTCCATCAGGGTTATAAATTTCCGACAAATATTCAATACCCTTATCACTAATATCAATTATATATCGCTTGTTTAAATCGTGGCTTATAACCTCTACCTTGTAATTATCTTTGTAGTTCACATCATATTTAAGTCCTTGACTAAATTCCTCAGAGTCAAAAAGCAGCTTAACCTTGTTGTTTAAAAAGGAATATACATACTCATAGGAAAAGCCTCCGCTACCCCCAGAATCTACACTGACCAAAATATCATTGACATAGTTTTTTGTGAAGTCTCCCAAAAATACAGTGGGATTATACCCTCTGTTTTCCTTTAAGGGTATCCTTGTATACTTATGACTTTTCCCATCTTGAATAAGCAGTGCTATATCCTCCACAAATGGGCTCTGCAAATCACCTGGTCTGTGTCCTACGGTGCATACACTGTCTGGTATCCTATCTCCGTTTACATCTCCATCTTTGCAATCCAGAATATAATCACTGTGCCCGTTATAATACATCATTTGCCCTATATTATTAGACATTAAATCACCCTCACATATATTATGTACTATAAACATAATATGCGTGAGGGTGCAATTGCGTTACACATGTTTATTTTATTGGAACATCTATATATTCATCATATACCTTTGCATACCTCATTCTCTTTATTTCAAGCTGCAGCTCCTTTGCCACTGTCTTAAACCTTAGAGTTCTGGTATTAATTATAGTTCCGTCTTTCTTCTTATCCAGCTTGCTGTCCAAGGTCTCTGTAAGCTCAATTCTATTTCCGTCTGCCAGTAGATAAACTCTGGATAGAACTACGCTTTCCTCTGTGGTAATGGTAATGAAGGTCTCGCCCTTGGACTCATATATTTTATCAATAGTAATTTCCTGATTGTTGACTTTTATATTTTGACCGTTTAAGCTTCTATCCAGCTTTACCAGCTCGTTTACCTCATGCTCAGCTCCAAATCTCACCAAATGAAGCTGAAGGCTTTCCAGATCTCGTGGCAGTGCATCGTATCTCACATCAAACTTCATACCCTTCATGTCTGTACTCTTCCCCATGCCCTGTAGTGTGATTTCATTGCCATTGGCAAGGAGTCTTATGTCAAGTTCAGGTGAGAATATTCGTTCACCACTTATTTGATCTATTGCCAGCTCTACTATGTTTTGAATTGTTCCTTTTACTACAGTGGTAGTTGGAGAAGCGGTAATTGTATCAAAGCGTATATCAGTTCCATCAACCTTAATAGTTTTATTCAGTCTGCTTTTTAGTGTATGCCCCATTGCCTTATCTCTATCCAATACAAAGCTTATTTTACCCTCTTCGCTTTTACCATCTATAGTTATGTTAAATAACCAAGTTAAGTTTTTCTCAAAAGCATAAGGCGGTTCAAACTCTCCCACCCATCTTATGATACTTCCATCTTCGCTAGTTTCACCCTGAGCACTCTCAGGATTATGGACTCCGATTGAGCCCCTCATATGCATACTGTGGAACAGAAGATCATCTACATTCCCTCCAGGACTCTCTATTGTGTAAAAAGCCAAAAGCTGATTGTCATCTATCATGACCCCATTTAACGTTACTTTTATACCGTTGGAAAAGGTGTATGTCTTCTCAACGGTCTGTCCCATTCCCATTTCATTTAGCTCTTTTAGTGTTCCATTCATTATATTGTCAAAGCCTAGCAGCTCTCTTCCATAAAAGGCGAGAGTATCAATGTTGTATGTTACTAGTAAAAAAGCAATAGCTAAGATGGCAATTTTCATACCCAATTTACCTGTTCGCTTTTTATTAAAGCTTTTGTTTTTCAACACATTGCTGAGCCTATCCTCCAGCTCTTCAGGCACTCTAAGTTCATCTATTTCCAATTTCTTATTATTTAACATTTCTTCCATACTACTCATAGCTCTTCACCTCCCAAGACAACCTTCAACTTCTTCAAGCCTATTGAGATACGCGATTTTACTGTACCTACGGGAATTCTCAACAGCTCTGCTATGCTCTGATAATCCATATCCATAAAATAACGCAGCTTTATAACCTCTCGTTGCTTTATGTTCAACTCCTGCAAGTGTTTATCCAGTCTTAGCTGTTCATCCTTCTGCTCAACAAGATTATCCTGGTATCCCTCATGCAGTTCATCAAGTTCAAGTAAAACAACCTTGTTCTTTTTCTTTAAGCTGTTCTTGCAGCAGTTCACCAAAATTGTCTTGCTCCAGCTGTAGAAGGAGTTTTCATTCTTTAAATGGTCAATATTCTCATAAAGAATTACAATCATATCCTCCATCGCATCCATTGCATCCTCAGGGTTTCTCATGTATACATAGGCAAGCTTGTAATAATCCTGTTTCTCTGTCATTATAAGCTGCACTAGAGCTTCCTTGTCACCCTTCTTCGCTTTTTTCACCAATACTTCTGTCTCCACGCTCTCACCTCAATTCTATATATAAGAGTAATTTGATACTTCAAAAGTTCATTTTAATAAAATTTTTTTTAATAACAATATATTACCACACAGTAAAGAGAGTCTCTATGAATTATCCAGAAATCTTTGATGATATTGACAAGGTTATAAAATACTTGTTAAGTCAAAAGTAAAAGATGGATACGAGTGCCATTAAGCTATCGTATCCATCTTTTTTTTATTAATCCAACATATACTTTAGTGAGAAATCACTACCACTAATCTTTTTAAATAAATCATTATATTTGTACATACCCGATGATTTGATGACTTCATTTATTAGGAATTGACCAAACTCAGCAGGCTTTTCAGTCATTTCTGCTCCTGTTTTCTCTTTAAATACCTTGCCAAGCATTTCACAGGTCAAGGTTCCCATAAAGTAATTATGCAGGTAAATCGGGTGAGTCGTAAAGTGTATTATATATGCCCATGGCGGTTCTGTACCAAAGGGCTCTTCCTTTAAAACATCCTTATAAGTCTTCCAGAAAATATTATAAATGTCCTCAAGACTCTCTACTTCGTTTTTATATAAGTTGTGGTCTAAGAATATTCTGTTTATAGCTCTTAAGGCATTAATCTTCCTGTAATCTCTTAGCTTTTTAAACTCCTGACCTACCTTTTCTCCATCTGTGAAGAACTTATTGAAGAATATTGGCTCATATAAGAAGCCTTGGAAGAGATTTGCTATACCCTCACTGATTATACCACTGACACCTTCATTTAGTATTACTTCTTCTGGATCCAGTAGAAATGAATGAACGCCATGTCCTGTCTCGTGAAGTAATACAGCATATTCATAAAACTTATTTTTTACATTAGTTAATATTCTTGAGTCTTTAGCAGTCTCTATGGGGAAGTTATAACCCCATTCTGATTTATTGGCTCTTGGAAATATATCATATGTTATATTAAACTTTGATATGTCTATTCCGAATAAATCAAAGAACTCCTTTATATTACTATAGAAGCTTGACATATCTACTGTTGTGTTCAAGGATGGTGCTATTCTGGAATCTATATATGCCTCATCCCAAGGCATTATGCTATCATCATTTAGGAATTCTCTTGCATATTTTGTTCTTTCTTCCTTCATCTTAGGAAGAAGCTCATGTAGCTGACTTAGCCAGCTATCAAATATATCTTTGTCCAGTTCCGCCTGTTCCAGCTTGTAGCTTATAAAGTTGTCAGCACCGTACTGCTTTGCATATTCTTTTCTTAGCTTGATAAGCTCTACAAAGCCTGCATCTACCATAGGCTTGTTTATCTGGTTTCTGGCAAAGTATGCCTTCTTTCTTCTTTCTCTATCAATATCTGTACTCAATATCTGATCCAGCTCTACACCGGATACCTCTTTGCCCTCAAAGCTATATCTGAAGGTGTTTAGTAGTTTTGAAAGCTCATTTATTCTTTTTTGTATGTCCATATCCAATTCATTTAACTTATCTGATAGATGATAGGGTTTGAAGATATTATGTACTATTTCAACTCTTCTTCTATCCTCTGGTGAAAGCTCTGACCCAAGACACTGGAGAACAAGCTCATAGTTTTCCTTGCTTTTTAGAACACCAACTATTTTCTCATATTCCTTCTCCACTCCAAAATCGTAGCCAGCAGTAAAAAGCACCCACTCTAATCTTTCATAGTTTACCTGTAGCTCATGATATTCCTTGAACATATCATTAAGCCTCTTCATATTGTCCATATTTACCCCCTAAATAAAAAAATGAAATTTGATTTGTTGTGTATCTTATATTCTTTTATTATACTATTTTAAGTATAGGCATAACTATCTATCTTGTAGTATATTGCACGGAAATTTTAAATATTTTAAAAAGATAGCCTATGGTAAAATGCTAGTGTGGATTATAATATAAATATTATGTGTCAATTTATTAATTCAGAAGTTCAATATAGCTTAGGGTTTCACTAATAATTACATATATAGAAAAATCCGGAGCGAAAAAACTGATGAGTTCGCAACTGATGATATAGAAATGTTTTGCAGATTATAAAATATGATTTAAGGAGACACGTCAATGAAAGCAAAGAAATTACGAAGAATAATTATTATTTCCTTGTTATCAGCTTTGGTGATGACTATTACTATATTAGGTATTTATTTATACGGCATTTTTAACAGAACTATTAATTCAACTGTTTTGAAAAATGCAGATAGAAATGAAAAATGGTTGGTAGACCTTAAGTTTGTGAAAACTGAGTTACCTAAGAAACATAAAAACTTATTTTTTTCAAAAACAGAGAGTGAATTTGATAAAGATATGGATTTGCTTATTAGCAAAGCAACAGGATATGATGATATGAAAATTAAAGCAGAACTTGCAAAAATAATAAACTCGGTCAATGATAGCCATACATCAGTTGATATCTATGGCTCTTTAATCTATCCAGTAAGCTTCTTTGAATTTGAAGAGGGTATTTATCTGAACAATTGTTCTATAGAGTATAAAGAATTTTGGGGTAAGAAATTAGTTGCAGTAAATGGATATTCGATTGAGCAATTACGTTTAAAGCTTGAACCATTTATTTCCAATGATAACCAGGCTATCATGAAAAATGAATTTTGTAATTCGCTTAAATTTGTAGAGACCTTAAAAATTGCAGGTATTACAAAAGGTAATAACGCAGTTTTTACTTTTGAAGATAGCAAAAATGCTGATGTTGATATAAAACCTCTTGAAAGAGAAAATCTTTCAAAAGCCAAGTTAATAACCGAGCTACCAGAATATGCGGATAAATTTCCTATAATAAAACAAAAATCGGATAAGGACTATTGGTTTGAATATATTGAGCAAAGTGATACAGTTTATGTAAAGTATAACTCATGTTTGAACAACTCCGATTATTCGTTTAGTAATTTTACAAAGGATGTATTTAATATTATCGATAGTAAGAAGGTCAAAACCTTGATAATAGATTTTCGCGATAATGGCGGCGGAAACTCTATGATTTTCAGCCCATTTATAAGAGAAGTCAAAAAGCGGAACAATATAAATACAAAAGATAACTTATTTGTTATAATTGGAAGAAGAACATTCTCCTCTGCAATATTAAATGTAATGGATTTGAGAAACGATACAGAAGCTACATTAATAGGAGAACCTACAGGAGGTAAGCCGAATCATTTTGGTGAGGTTAAAATGCTTCATTTATCAAACGTAAATATTGACATATATTATTCAAGTAATTATTTTAAAACTACTAAAGATAATACTGATTCTATTTATCCTGATATAAATATTCCGCTAAAGGCGATATCCTATTTTAATGGTGAAGATGATTTTTTGAGTTATATTTTATCTATTTTGGTGCCTTGAGCACAACGAAAGGAACGATAATTAATATGAGAGAAGGCGACATTTCATTACGAAGGTTTAAGGAGCAAGAAGCTAAAAAAGTTTCTAGTATTATTCAGAATAACCTACTCCAAATAAACAGTAAAGACTATCCCGAAAAGGTTATTAATAAAATGTGTGAAACTTTTACACCAGGTTATATTATTAAAATGTCTAAACAGAGAAAAATGTATGTGGCGTTAATCGGCGATATGATTGTTGGAACTGCTAGTATTGAGGATGATACAATTTATACTGTTTTTGTTGATGTCAAATATCATGGTAAGGGAATCGGGGAAAAATTAATTAGTCTTTTAGAAGAAATCGCAGCTAATAATGGTATCCAATTAGTGAAATTGCCTGCAAGTATTACTGCTCTAAAATTCTATGAAAGGTTAGGATACTGTGCTGTATCTGAGGTTGAGTCAGAGGAATTTGGTAAGGATATTATTATGGAGAAATATTTAGTTTAGCTATAATAGCTTCGGTATCACCTATGAACTGGAAGAACACAATAATTATCTACTAAAAAGGATAGGCATTACTCCCTAGTAAATTATAAGTTTACTAGGGAGTAATGCCTAAATTCTAATATTTAAAGGTCATCTCATCAAGTAGCTTATCAACATTTTCCTTTGTAACGAAGCGTCCAAAATCCTTTGGTACAGTTATATCCTTATTGTCAAATATCTTTGATAATATCATAGAACCCACATTATTGCGATAATGCATATTATCATAGAAGTTTCTAGCATCACTACTTATAGGATTATAGCCTGTAAAATCCCAGAAGTCCGTAATATCAGCTATACCCTTCCAAAACCTTCTGATATCCTGCTCCCCATATCTGTCCATCTCTTTGTGGTAAGCAGGTGCTGCAATGAACATAAAGGATATATCCCTTTCATCGCAGTACTTCTTCATTCTCCTAACAGCTTCTACGTTATCCCCTATTGCTATTCCACGAGTCTTGGAAAGCTCTTGCAAGAACTCTGGGTATTTCTTTAGATATTCCTCCAGAGTTCCTAATACTTCCGCATCTCTTATGGATTTATTGTAGGTACCGTCCTCCGACCTTATCTGATTATACTCCATTGGGTCTACCTTTGCCCTTATTACTCCTTCGAGCTTCAAGAAGCTGTACTTCAAATTAAGTGTAAGGAATTTTGTATAAAACTTAACCAGTGAATCCCCTGTAACCTTTGCACTGAGATGAGTGTTAATCTCCTCTTTTTGCTGCTTATAATGCCCTATCTCATGCATACTCATGTGAATTACTATGTTCTTGACCTCGTAATTGTCTACTATGTAGTACAGCGTCCTCTCATAGTCATAGAAATCTCCACCGTACATCATCATGCTGTAAAAGCTTGCACCGTTGTAGTAGTTATTTAACTCAGCAGGAGATATGGAGCTGGACTTTGAGCCTCCAATAACATAGGAGTCGTATTTGTCATTGTATTGATCAAGATACCCTATCTTTGCCATTCTAGGGTTGTTGACCATATCATAAGCATACCACTTCATAAACCTGTCTCCAAAAACGCCAAAGGGATCTACTGCATAGTTGAAGCCGCACAACAGCATTCCGCTTATAATCAAAGCTATTATAAAAGCAATAAACCATCTAAAATTCTTCATGTCTCACCTCAAAACTGGAAGTAAAGGAATTCTGTCACTCCAGACATCTGGAACAATGATAAGCTAAGCAGCAGCCCTGCTATAATAGCATGTCTTAGCTTAGGAGCAAAATTATCTGTTATCTGCTCTGTGTTTCTAGCGAAAAATGCAATACCCATGGCAACCAGCAAGACCACTATAGTATAAAAGTTAAATGCTACAAATCGCCCTGCATAGTGTAATATCTCAGACAACTCCATTCCGCTAAGCTCACTAAAGTCAAACATAGCCTTATATACAAATAGTGATTTCTTCACTGTATTTGAAACAAAAAGCACTCTAGTTCCCAGCACTCCCGCAAAGGTCAACAGCCAAGCAAGAGCAAAGGGCATTGCCCATTTTCTTCTTGACATAAAGTGTGCCATACATACAAAGATTCCATTTATTATGCCCCAAAGCACAAAAGACCAGCCTGCCCCATGCCAAAAGCCCGATACAAGAAATGTAACCATTACTGCTGTATAAAATCGGACACTGCCGCCACCCTTTTTGTATACACTTCTAAATATATAATCAGATAGAAATTTAGAGAGAGTCATGTGCCAGCGTCTCCAGTAATCTCTAAAGTTCCTAGCTTTGTATGGAGAGTAAAAGTTCTGTGGAAGTTTAATATTAAAAAATAAGCCTAAGCCTATTGCCATATCAGCATAGCCAGATAAGTCAAAATAATATGCAAAGGTATAAGCAAACACAGCAGTCCACGTTTTCCACAAACCGCCTATGTATATGTTGCTAAAGAAGTCCTGGGCAAAAGCAGTCAATGGATCCGCTAGTAAGGTTTTTTTTGCACAGCCTATAGAAAAAATGAAAATTCCGAGTATTATGTTTCTCCCTATTAGTCCGTTCTGTTTACCCTCTTCAAATTGAGGAACTATATCCTTATGGTGTACTATAGGTCCAACTATAAGCTGTGGAAAAAAGGTTATAAACAGCAAATAGTTCATAATAGTATACTCCTTCGTCTCACCTCTGTAGCAGTCTACCAGATAGGCAATTAATTGAAAGGTGAAGAAAGAAATTCCTATAGGCAGCAATATATTCTTAAAAATTATTGTCTGTCCTGTTATAAGGTTGTAGTTTTGTATAAAGAAGTTTGTATATTTGAAATAACCCAGTAAGGCTATATTTTCAAATAGTCCAATAGCAAATAAAGCTTTTCTATTTATGCCTGCAAACTTGCCATTTTGTTGTATCATCAACGAGCCTACAGCATAATTGAAAAATACCGTACCCATAAAGTACGGTAAAAATGCTAAGCTTCCCTGTGCATAGAAATAGAAGGATGCCAAAGTCAGCCAAAGCTCTGATATCGAATAAAGCTTAAGCCTGTTTAAGACTGCAAATACCACAAATATTATAATAAAAAACCCTAAGAAGCTATATGAAGAGAATATCAAGCAGACTACCTCCAAAATACATATGGTATATAAAACAAAACATTTGACTATTACCAACTTATTACCATATATATTATTGAACATTTCCCTAGGCTTTATACAAGCTCGATATTTACTATTAAAAATGAACGTGAATCAGCCAAAACCTTATATTTGAATTACTCCAGCCTAAGTCCCACGGAACCTTGTTTCTATCGGTATTATGACAGGTTACCAGGCTATAACCCTTGGAGTCAGCCCCTGTAACTACTGATATATGAGTAATATCCCCTTTTTTCTCATAAGCTATAAAATCTCCAGGCAAAAGCTTATAGGAAGCCTTGTACACCTTCTCATAGCTGCCATAGGCAATTACTGAAGCCCTTCCACTGTTTAACCAGTAGCTCTTGAAGCCGTCAGCATTTACCCATGCTCTGGTGGCACCGTTTTTATCATAGCTCCAACTATTGGTCTTTTTAAATTTGCCACCTACATAAAGAACTTGAGATGCAAAATTTGCACAGTCTCCCCCCTGAGGATTATAGTTTTTATATGCTTTGTTATATTTAAAGTCAAACTGCTCCTCACTAGCCGCTCCACAATACTTATCTGCATACTCTACCGCACCTATTCTTCTTTCTCCTATTTCAGAAAGGTCTCTTGTGCCTTGAGATATAATATATTCATTTATAGAATCTACATTTATCCTTTCTAAGTTTAGAGAATCAGCAAAAGGATCTGTATACCACTCCTTTGTAATTATCCATGCTTCATCCTTTTCGATTAAGTCAAGTATATGGTAAGTTCCAATTCTGAAGGTATTTACTTGATCTGGAGTGTCTCCATATACATACTTATACTCTGTGGAGCACATAAGATTTACTGCGATCTTTTCCTCTTTATCCTTCACACTTCTAACTACCAATGTAGGATTTATCTCTATAAATATGACTCCTTGTTTCTTCCCCCAATTATTTATGTATTTTACCTTCCTTAACTCATATTCATAGGCCCAGTTTCCATACTTGCTTTCTGTATTATACATAGCCTTAATAAGCTCTACATCACCTGTTATTATAGCTTGGTTTCTATCTCGAAACATCACTTCTAGCACATCTACAATCTCTTCATCTATATTGAATACTGTGTGAAATACCCCAACTGATACACTTTCACTTAGCAATAGTATCAAAGCAATCAGTATTGCCAGCTTGATAAATCTAGACTTGATTTTCTTGATTATAGGAATTTTCATTGCACAACCCCTCTGGCTTTTAAAATATTATCACTTATACTTAAATAAAACGCACTAATTTATAAATGCAAATTGTTTAGTGCGATATATATAATATATTGCTATGTATATGTCAGAAATACCAAATCTATTTGTATTAAATAAATCTTAGCCTGGACTTTTTAGTTCTACATAAAAAAACTGCAAATTAATGCAGTTTCAAAGCCTCTTCAATTTTATTTATATATTCCTTTACTAAGGTATCCTCAAACGGTGCACCCTTATACCACTCCTCTGAACTATTGCTGCTATTTCCGAAGTATCTAGCCTTCAGTATTATCTCAGGGCGATACTCGAAATGCAATATATCAAAATGTCCCCATTTACCACCCCAAACAAAATTGTTTTTCTCAAATATCTCTACAATTTCCTTTGGATAGACTTCCAATCGTTTTTGACCTTGCTCTCTAGTTGCCCACTGCCAATAATCACTGCTGTCTCTAGCCAAATCTATAGCAATTCCAAAAGCATGTGGGCTCAAACGATCAGTCCCCGATATTACTCTATAGTTAAATGTACCGCTAGATGGAAAGGCTGCTGCGCCTACTCTATTGTTGCTTTTTGCCAAAGCTATAAGCTCTGCCATTACTGATTTTAGAGCATCACCAGCAGCATTGTTTTTACTGAACTGAAAGCTCCTTCCTCCTGCGTTTACATTACCAAGCTGTTTCTCGATTTGCTGTTTATTACTGCCATAGACTTCCTTAAGCAAACCGTAGACTCTTACCCTGCCAGGGTCAAAATCCTTTTCCATAAGCTTATTAATATCAGTCAAAGTATAAGGCTGCTCCAGCATGTCTTGTATATCGGGATTTGCCATCTTCTGCTCAGCATTTTTTGTTCTTTTATCATCATAAATAAGCTTTTGACCCGATTTCATAATCAGATATACATTTCCATTATCTGATGTCTCAATTCCTGATATATATTCAGGATAGGCAAGCATCAGACATAATAAATCCTGTCTCATAGTTATTTCATAAGATGAACTAGCAATAGGCTTTACAAATGTGCTGCTATCAGTAGGCTTCTTTATAATATAGGTAGTGGCAATCAACAGTCCAAGTATCAATAGAAAACTAAAAAGCTTTCGTTTCATATCCTCACCTCTAACAACGATTTAATAACTATTATTAAAATATAATTAGCTATGTTTATATTTTTACCTGTTAATCACTTTGATATGTAGAGATAATTTTTGTTTAAAATTACAAAAAAACAGCACATGTTCCAAATAAACTGTGTTATTGAAGCATATGCTGTGTATTATTTACCCGCAATCAATTTTTTGAGTCTAAATCAAACCAAAATTCCACTCCAGCTTCTACATTGTTAACTCCATACCTGTTGTTATGTGCTTCCAATATAGCCCTTACAATGGTCAAGCCCAATCCCGTGCCTCCATATTCTCTTGTTCTAGCTTTGTCGATTTTGTAGAAGCTGCTCCAAATCCTATTCATATTCTCTTCTGGTATATGTCTGCCAGAGTTGTATACAGCTACTCTGATTTTGTTTTCATGGTTATTAACTGTCAATCTAACAACTCGATTCTCATCTACATGGTTTATTGCATTATTCAAGTAGTTAGTTAACACCTGTTCTATTCTAAATATATCGCCTTCAACTATTTTATATCCACTAAAATTATACTGAGCCTTTACACCTTTTTCCTTAAAAACAGGCTCAAGCTTTTTTACAACATTTCTTATCATCTGGTGAATATCAAAGTTGATTTTATCCAGCATTAATGTACCCGATTCCAGCTGAGATAAATTTAATAAGTCTCTTACTATTAAATCCATCTTACCTGACTCTTCCATTATTACATCACAATAGAAGTTTCTTTTTTCCTCATCACTGGCAACATTTACCTTTAGTCCCTCAGCATAGCCTTGTATCAAGAATATTGGAGTCTTAAGCTCATGTGATACATTGGATACAAATTCACGACGCAGCATATCAATTTTCTTCCCTTTATCTATATCCTTCTCAAGCTGGAGATTCTTGCTATTTAGCTCTCCTATTGCACTACCCAGACTGCTTGATAAATGATTTATACTTTTAGAAAGCTGTCCGATTTCATCCTCTCTATCTATATCAATTTTCTGTGAGAAATCCAAGTTTGTCATCCTTTTTGTAATTATATTCATTTCTGTTATAGGCTTAGTGAATTTATCAGAAATATAGAAAGCCCACCCACAGGTAATTATCATAGTAATAATAGCTATAATAGCATTTAAACGATTTGAAAGTGCTGCGCTTTCTGATATTTCAGCCATGGGTACCCATACTGATACTAACAGCCCATTGTCTAGAGTGGTCTGTAATCTTAAGGTTTCAATCTTTAAGTTTGGATCCTTAGTTACAATGAAAAATGATTTCTGGTTATAAGGCTCAATAATCACATTTTCATTATTCCAGCGCTTAATTTTGTTTATTCCTCCTTCATATAATTCATATGCAGTATATCGAGTGAAGAAAGGACTGATCCAAAGACCTTTGCGAGGAAGCTCCTTAAGATTATGAGCTACAGGATAGTATATATATCCATCCATACTCCCAATATATATAGAGCAGCCTACACTCCTCTCTATTCTGTTAAGATTATAAACCAAGTTTTCATCTTGCAGCTCTGATACATCATCTACAGTCTTAATTATTTCTCCAATTACTTTTGTGCTTTTTATCAAAGTACCTTTCTTATTCATAGTATAATATTTCTCGGCAAAAAAAGAATTTGCAGCATACAAAAGCAAAGCAAATATTGCTATACTTACTGTCATATATGCTAATAGCTTGTACCTGATTGACTTATTCATAATTCTACCCCTCAAATTTATATCCATAGCCTCTAATAGTTGTTATGGCTTCGCTTCTCCTACCAAGCTTTATCCTTAACCTATTTATATGAGTATCAACGGTTCTTAACCCTCCGTAGTAGTTATAGCCCCAAACCTGGTTTAAAAGCTGTTCACGGGATATAACCTTGCCCTTATTTTCTACCAGCATAAGCAAAAGTGCATACTCCTTAGGACTTAATGTAAGCTCTTCGTCATCAACTCTAACGATATGTCTCAAATCATCAATCTCAAGTCCGTCATCAGAAATAACAGTGCCTATAGCTTTATCCCTGTCTACTCTTCGCAAAAGTGCATAAATTCTTGCGATTAAAGTAGATGGTTTTACAGGCTTTTTCACATAATCATCTGCTCCAATTTCAAGACCATGAACCTCATCGAAATCTTCACTTCGAGCTGTCAGCATGACAATAGGTACATTTGAATGCTTCCTTATTTCCCTGCAAACTGTCCACCCATCAAGCTCAGGCAGCATTACATCCAGTAATATAAGGTCTAGCCCCTCATTTCTTTCATTAAATATCTCCAAGGCTTGTCTGCCATCCTGGGCTTCCAATGCCACGAAGCCTTCTCTTTCCAAAAAATCCTTTAGTAGGATTCTTATATTTCTCTCATCATCTACTATTAATATAGTTTTTTTATCCATAATAATCATCCTCAAACTGTTGATTTTTATTTAGTTTATCACAATAGAAAAAACAATTCTATGAAATTCACTGCTCAAAATGAAATGTTGACACAACTGTAACAAAACCTATAAATAACCATGAAAATTGTAGGATAGAATAACGATATACTCAAAAAAATATATAGAGGAGGATTTTTATGAACAAGAGAACTATAGCTATTACAAGTGCAGTTATACTAGGAAGCCTGTTAACAATAAGCAGCTCTGTATATGCCAGTGGAGTTGATGGTGTAACAGCAAATTCCATCACAAATGTCTGGAAAAAGGCTCATTTGGCAGGTCAAGCAATATCAGAAAAAGTTGCGAAGCTTGGGAATAAGGAAAATATGAAAGCTTTTAACTTAAACAAGAAATTTGATAATATAAGCATACTTATTAAGGAGTTTGTTACCGATGGTACTATAACACAAGCCACTTCAGATAAAATTACCGCTTATATAACTGAACAGGAAGCAGCTAGAAAAACTGATATGGATAAGCTTAAAGCTATGACAGCAGAAGAGCGTAAGGCATACTTTGAAGCAAATAAGGCTAATAAACCTGAGAAATTGAATCTATTTGATGCAATGGTAGAAAAAGGTATACTTACTGAGCAGCAAGCAAATACCATAGTTGAGAAGCTTCATGTAAACCAACAAATAAAACAGCAGGATGCTATGAAAAACCGTTTGTCCCCGCTGGTAGAAAGCAAAACTATTACACAGGATCAAGCAACAAAAATATTAGCATATATGGAAAAACAGCAAGCTAGCAGAACTGCTGAGATGGAGAAGGTAAAGGCTATGACAAAGGAAGAGAGAGCCACCTATCTGAAAAGCAATGCTTCAAGTAAGACAAATATGCTGGCTCAGTTAGTAACTGACAAGACACTAACTCAAGAACAAGCTGATGCTGTACAAAAGGCATTACACCAAAAAGGCTTCAAAAGAGGTTCTGGAAAAAATATGTAGCGAGTATAAGGGTAATATACTCCTCCCCTTTTTATTTTATATACGGAGGTTTCTGTTTGATGCAGGAACCTCCGAACTTATAAGCAATACTATATTTTTGTTTAATCAACTGATTTTAAAGACTCTACCATGCTTATTTTTTTTAACTTTAAATGCATTACTATATTCACCAACAAAGAGAAAAATATTGTTAGTATTCCAGCATAAACATAGCTTATAGGTTTTACAATTCTTCCGAACATGACATAATCTATCTCAGCAGTTACAATTATATACCTGTGTAAAAACACTCCCAATACCAGACCTAGCAGCATACCTATCAAGGTAAGAAGTACACTTTCTCTATCTACATAGGCAGAAACCTCTCTATCAAAGAAGCCCAACACCTTTATGGTCGCCAGCTCTCTTAATCTCTCCGTAACATTTACATTAGCTAAATTGTATAATACTATAAATGCTAAGGCTCCAGCAGAGAAAATCAACACAAGTATTACGTAGTTTAAGCTCTTTATTATTTTCCTAAAATCTTTGCTGATACCTGTGGTAAAACGTATAGCACTAACATCCTTATTTTTTAGCAGCTCTGAGGATAACCTGCTTTCAAATTCCTCTGTAGTATCTACTGTCTTTGCTATAACTTGTTTGAATTCTACCTGTTTCCCAAATACCTTTTGATAAAGCTCAGGAGACATATAAATATAGTGCGAGATATAGTGTTCAGTGATTCCTTCAACTTTTACCTTAACCTTTTTGTTTCCATCAAGCTTAATATAAATTTCAGTTCCTACCTTTGCTTGGAGCTGGTTTGACAGCTTCTCGCTAAGAATGACTCCCGACCCTGTAAAGGGCACAGCTTTGTGGTCTTCACGAGTTCTAAAGCTGATAAATTCCTCTAACCGCTTAGTGCTTTCAGGTACGATGAGGTAAGCACTTTTCTCTTTATTATCTGAGCCTATATCGATACTTTGTTCCTTCACCAACATATAGTCAGAAATTCTGGAGTCCATTGCAACAGTACCAATTAAAGAGTTTTTTTGACCAATAGCAACATCACCCTTAAGCTGTATTACCATATCATACTTGTACAGCTCATCAAATTGGATTGCTGCAATAGACAAAATCGAATCCTTTAAGCCAAAGCCTGAAAGTAGCAAAGCTGTGCATCCACCAATACCAAGCACGGTCATCATAAAACGCTTTTTGTACCTAAATATGTTTCTTGCTGTTATCTTTTGTGTAAAGTTAAGTCTTGACCATATGAATTTTATTCTCTCTAGCGTTATCCGCTTCCCAGCCATAGGTGATTTGGGAAGCATGAGTATTGCAGGTTCAGTCCGAAGCTCATTACTACATGCAACCCAAGTAGCCATAATAGTTATAGTTACTGCCAATACTGTTGATAATATTGCATAATATGTGTTAAAAGCTGTTATTACAGGAGGCATAGTAAACATTATTGAATAGGCATTAAATATTACCGTTGGGAACAGCTTAAAGCCGATCAATATTCCGAACACGCTGCCTCCAACACTAGCTAAAGCCGCATAAATAAGGTACTTTGAGGCTATAGCCATTTTACTATAACCAAGGGCTTTTAAGGTTCCTATATATACTCTTTGCTCATCTACCATTCTAGTCATGGTAGTCAAGCATACCAATGCTGCAATTAGGAAGAAGAATACTGGAAATACCCGTGCAATAGCCGCTACCCTGTCAGCAGAAAACTCGTAGTCAATATAACCCGGATTTGCATTTCTATCTAATACATACCATGTAGGTTTTTCAAGCTTCAAATCATTACTGGTAGATTTTATTAGCTCTTTATAAGCCTCACTATAGGTAAAAGCCTCTCTTGCATTCTTTACTGTAAGAAATATATCTGTATAAACAGGCAGCTTGAAATTTTCCTCAGGCAGCATAACAAAGCTGTTTATCTTACCGCTGCCTACTGAGCTTGTGCCTCTATCGTAGGAAATATAGTAAGGTGTTTCTACTATACCTACTATTGTATATTCACTATTTTTGAGTTTCTCCAAGATGTCCTTGTCAGTGCCTGAGGACAGTCTGATTTTAGTTCCCAATGCTGTACTGACATCCATCATTTTAGCTTCTTCAATTAAACATTCATTTAAATTCTCGGGATACCTACCATCTATAAGCTTTGTCATGTTTATATATGGTTCACCTAGTTTACTTGAAGGCAGGGAAAGCAGCTTTACTACTATTTCCTTATCCCTTACAGTTGCTATAGAATCCATAGAATATGCAGGCTGTATATCCTCTATCCCTTTAGTTTTTGTTATTGCGGCTATGTCTTTATCATCAAAGCCTAGAGTGGACACAAGTCTAATATCCATAAGACGATATTCGTCAAAATACTTATCGCCAGTAATTTTCATATCTATAGCAGAAGCCTTTATTCCTGCAAAGAAAGCTACCCCCAATGCGACAATAGAAAAAATAGATAAAAATCGGCTGAAGGTACGCCATATTTCTCTAGTAGTATCTTTTAATAAAGCATTTTTCATGGCTACCATTCTATCCTTTCTACAGGCATAACGTTTTCATTAATTATATTGCTTTCCACCTTGCCGTTTTTAAACCTTATAACTCTATCTGCCATAGGTGCAATAGCTAGATTGTGTGTTACTATAACAACGGTCATACTAAATTCTCTACAAGTATCCTGTAAAAGCTTTAGTATTGCTTTGCCTGTGTTATAGTCCAACGCTCCAGTGGGTTCATCACAAAGCAGCAGCTTTGGTTTTTTTGCCAAGGCTCTTGCAATGGCAACTCTTTGTTGTTCTCCACCCGAAAGCTGAGAAGGGAAGTTGTCGCTTCTCTCCTTTAGCCCGACCTGTTCCAAAACCTCTTCGGGATTTAAAGGCTTCTTACTTATTTGTACAGCTAACTCAACATTTTCTAATGCTGTTAGGTTCTGTACCAGATTATAAAACTGGAACACAAAGCCTATGTCATCTCTCCGATAAGCTGTCAACTGCTTAGTATTATATTTGCTTATTTCATTGCCATCTACAGCAATTTCCCCACTACTGGGAGTGTCCATTCCTCCCAGTATATTTAAAAATGTACTTTTCCCTGCTCCGCTAGGCCCTGCAACTACTACAAACTCACCCTTATTTATAGAAAACGAGGCTCCATCTAAAGCTTTAATGCTTTGGCTCCCCATTTTGTAAAGTTTCTTCACATCTTTTAGCTCTATATAATCCTTCAATTTACAATCTCCTTATAATAGAAAATTTCATATGAATATATTATACAACTTTAACCACAAAAAAATCAGATGCTTTTATGACATCTGATTTATATTCACCTCTAATAGATATATGATCGATTAAAAAAGTTGTTATTACAAAGTAGTATTTTTTTCTCTATACATATTAACTATTTTTATAAACTCAGCGTCATGCTCATAGTTTGACCAATCTGGGTCTTTTTCTACATACTCAACATCTATTATGTTTTTTTGCAAACATATGTCAAGGTGCTTTAAAGCTTCCTCTTTATTATTTTTTTGAGCATATAAACATGCTAAATTATAAGATGAACCTTCCAAATCAAAAGCAATTTTTAGTTTTTCAATGCTCTCTAAATATAGTTTCTCATCTTTTTTCTGCTTTGCTAAGTCATATATTGCAATACCCCAATTATAAAATGCCCTATCATATTTAGGATTTATTTTTGTTGCTTCTTCATATTTCTCAAAGCTCTCTAAATATAGTTTCTCATCCTCTTTCTGCTTTGCTAAGTCATATATTGCAATGCCCCAATTATAAAATGCAGAGTCATTTTTAGGATTTATTTTTGTTGCTTTTTCATATTTCTCAAAGCTCTCTAAATACAGTTTCTCATCCTCCTTTTGCTTCGCTAAGTCAGAAATTGCAATGCCCCAATTATAAAATGCAGAGTCATTTTTAGGATTTATTTTTGTTGCTTTTTCATATTTCTCAAAGCTCTCTAAATATAGTTTCTCGTCCTTCTTTTGCTTCGCTAAATCAGAAATTGCATTGCCCCAATTATTATGAATATTAGTAAATAAGTTATCTATTTCTACACTTTTTATATTTGAATCCTTAACTTTTTTCTCCACCAATTTAATTTTTTCTTCAATAAAGTCATTTTCAATAAAGTTATTTTCAATGATTATTTGTATTAACTCCTTTTTAATCAAATCTTTTTCTGTGTCATTTTTCTCTTTTTCACTTGTATCAAATTTACCGTCTTCAAATTGTTCGATAGCTTTCCCAACTTGTTTTTTTACTATCTCCAGTCTTTGTTTTACACCTTTATAATGGTCTTCTTCATTAATATCTACTATGTCCTGGAGAAGTTTAGAAAGCATTGTAAAAGGTTTATCAATAATATCAGGTTGATTAAGTTCTAATTTGCTACATAGTTTAACCATAAATGAATCTGCATCATAACTTTTTACAATGTACGAATTGGTATTTCCTTTTTCAAGCAAATCTTCACAGACATTTTTATTTGGTATAGTATCTTTGTAGGCTACCCAGTATAAACCATTATCAAAACGCCCAAGCTTTACTATATGTTTAAATATAGGGTCTTCTCCACTATACCCAATGAATATCCACGCTCTCCGATCTGATATTTTATTTAATATTGTTGTAATAACTTTGTCAACCTTCTCCATTTCCTCATCGGTATTTAGTAACCATAACCCGTGATGTTGTCCATGAAGATAAACTATTGATTTTTCATCAAATGTTGTCGTTGTTAAGTCTTTTAGAATAGCCATATCGTAAGTATGTGGAAAAATATTATATAATGATAAAGCTCGTAGCATTAAATTGTTAAAATTAACAGTCAGAACATAATCAATATACCCTTCTTTTAGTAATTGTGCTAAATAAATATGAGTTACATTTATCTTTGCATTGTCTACATATCTTTTTAACAAATTATTTCTTTCAAACGGGCTTAGACACTCCATTAATTGAGAATAAGTCCTCTGATCCTCTGGTAGATTTTTTATTCTTGGTGATTCTTTGTAGTCACACAATATATCATCAACAATCTCTCTAGCTAGTGGTATGTTACCTGTTCTTGAAGCACCCGCTCCTAAAAATACTATTGGTTTATTTTGCTTATTATTTTTAGCTGATTTTATCTCATAAGCAATTTCATCAATTGTTGCCTCTCTCATTTTCTTCTCCTCAATATCTTCTTTAAAATGTCGAAGATGATTCTTTTTGTTTTTTAATTAATCTTTTTATGTAGTAATATAAAATTTGTTTTGTAATGATTCCAAATTTTCATAATTTCCATAACTAAGAATCAAATCTGCCAGTATACTGCATTCATTTATCACTAAAGTATATTATACTCTACAATTTTCCATTTACCGCTATGTTTCGTTCGCATTATTCGACATATTCCGACAAACGACAACATAGTAGGTGCCAGGCTCGACAGATAGACAGTTATTAGCTTTATTAGCCTTTTGATACTATTGAAGAGGTCATGTTTAAAAAACATGACTAGCTCGTTTTTCGTACCGTTCTAAAAATCCTTGCCCAGTGTTAAATAAAAGTTGTCACACCATTGAAAAGGGAGTAATGATTATGCTATATACAATTAACGAAATTCTCATTTTTAACACAATAGAACAATATTACTACAAATAATAGTAATATTGTCCTATTATTTCTTGCAAAATACTATGATAATATATATAATCTTAATTACCACTTACCAATAATGTAAAACTATAGTCATAATTACAAATTTACAATAGAAAAGGTAAACTTATCGAAAGATAAGGACACAAAGCCACGGGTCTAAAGCAAATGCTATGACAGCCGGGTTGCCGAATTAATGGCGAATACACACCATGTCAAACGGCATGGTGTTTTGTATTTTCCATAACTATTTAACGGGGGATATAAAATGTACAAAAATCATTTAAAGAAATATGTTTCAATGATACTATCCATTATCTTAATCTTAACCACAATAATAAGCTCTGCTACAACAGTGTTTGCATCCTATAGCGGGGACATGCTCTCCTTCTTAACACC
>JBAVGO010000074.1:0-18410 GCA_049684915.1 Lutisporaceae bacterium
CTTAATAGCATTCCTATTAGCTCGTCCTCCTGTCTGATTGATAGAGTCCATAATACAAAAGTCCCTATAAACTATGTCAAAATCTACATCAACTCCTGCCTCAATCAATTGAGTTGATACTACTATATACTTTTTATGAGTGTCATTCTTTATCATATTTATTAATTCCATACGTCTCTTAGGGTATATCTCCGTTGATAGATATAATACCTCTCTTTTGCCCTTAAAGGCATCTCTAAGATACTTTGTTGTCTCCATTGATGTCTTTATGGTATTTAGCACTATCAGATAACTTTTATCGTCATTCTCTCTAATATCAGCTTCTACAATTCCACAAAATTCTCTTAAATATATCCCTTTATCTGTATGATTTTCTATTCTTATTCTATCAAGACTATTAAAGTATAGTTCATTATTAGCTACAAGTTCCTGTCCCTCTAGCAAAACTGGCTTTGTAGCTGTTACAAGTATTACATATGTGTTGTACTTATTACATAATATATCAAAAAATTGTTCTATAATTTTATAATACTTAGGGTCAACAGCTTGCACCTCATCAAGTATAATAATACTGCCTGCCAGCTTATGAAATCTACTCCCTATACCGTTTATCCCAGTTTTAAAGATGGTATTAAAAATCTGTACAAAAGTAGTTGTTATTATTGTACTTTGCCAGTTCTCTACACAAAACCTTGCATCATAGTCTTTATATTCATCTGCTTCTGAGGTTCTATATCTAAGCTCAGTCATAGAATGATGCTTTAGGATCAAGTCTTCAAACTGCGGTATGTTATTATGCTTCATTATTTTTTCTAGCTCGTCATGGTTTTGATCTATTATGCTTGTATAGGGAAGAGTATAAATTATTGAAGGTAAAACCGCACCATTACTTTCATTGTATATTCTTTCAGCAAGTCGAAATGCCGCTCCATAAACTCCCAAAGTCTTACCAGTACCTGTAGGAACATTCACTGATAACTTATGCTTATTTTTTATGTCTAAGCTATTTATTGTACTTAAAATTTCGTTGTATATTCTTTCACGAATTGAGAAAAGCTCTGTATTCTGTATTCCTGGCTTTTCCTTTATCAGCTTTTCTCTAATGAGTTTTTTATAGCTTGATACATGCTCCTCTTTAAAGCACTGCTTGTTTTGGTATGCTTCTCCCCTTATTATTTGAGTCTTATCGCCAGTCAATAGCAATGACCAAAGGTATTCAACAAGTATTATATCTTCTACTTTAAATTTCCCTGCGGATTTACCAAACTGCCTCTGTGGTGAATTAAGATACTTATCATCCTGCATTTTGTCAAAAAAATCACTAAGCTCAGTGCTATAAATAGCTTCAAGCTCTTTTATGTTGCTCTTTATAGCCTGTGCCTGCTTTTTTAACTTTTCCTTATCAGGAATAAATGTGTCAACTGCATTATTCATTTTTCCATGATGTCTTTTTACACACAAAAAACCATATAGCTTATACTTTTCAGGTAGCATATAGTATGTAAAGAATGCAGA
The DNA here is from genome assembly GCA_049684915.1 of Lutisporaceae bacterium. Classification (GTDB taxonomy): domain Bacteria; phylum Bacillota; class Clostridia; order Lutisporales; family Lutisporaceae; genus GWB2-37-7. Next base: position 1,516 of record JBAVGO010000074.1, read on the forward strand.
TATTTCACCATGAGTCTTTAGTTCAGAGCCATGACCATCTTCTAAATATTTCTGAAAATATGTGCTAGCTTTTCCAAAGTCATGGCACATACAAATTATTCTTATAACCTCTTCAAGCTCTTCATTTATCCCATGTGATTTGTGAAGCTTCAAAGCTATGTCTGTTACTCCCCTAAGATGGGCAACAAGAAGCTGTTGTCCATCAGGGAATTTTTCACCTTTATGTGAAATCAGTTTATAAGAAAATGACATTATAGTCACCTACTTTGTACAGTTTTTGTGTTAGTTCTGTTACTCTTTGCCTTTTATTTGAAAAAGCAATCTGCATGTATTCTGTATAAACCCTATCTTGATTATTGTTAGTAGGAATTCTATCCATGTATATTGTATCATCTTCTACGCTATCAATATCCAATATCTCTATTGGAACTATTGTATCTGAATACTTCTCACTGGATTTTTCTACTTCCACATAATCCTCATATACAAGCTTCGCAATATGCTCACTGCATCCAAGATATGGAGTAAATATATATTCATGGTCTTCTAATCTTGCTTTTATTTCCTCCAGCTTTTCTTCTTTGTCAATAACAAACATCCTATATTTTACATCCCTTAAAAATTCAACTCTTGATTGAAAATTAGCCGCTCTGTTATTATTGCTTTGGGCTATTAGGTTAAAGGACTGCATGTCCTTATATATAGGGTTTATGACTTGTATAGCTATTTGCATATCCTTTGTATATTTGTGCAGTTCCTCATATTCTACACCCATTATTGCTCCTATTAGTCCCTTAACCGCTATAGGGTGAATAGTAGAAAAGCTAAGTGCCGACGTAGTTGTATAAGGCTTACGAAATCTTGCATATGCACTTTGTGCTGAAAATATTAAGCATTTCATACATATCTCTCCAATTATATCTCATAATAGTTAAATACATTAGGCTCTTTTGCAAACTCAACCTTTTGATGTTTATATATATTAATACTCTCTATTAAGTCTTTCTTGTTATTATAGTAGTCAAGTAAAGGTTGTAAATCAAATACAAAATCACTTATACTTCTAAGCTCCAAATCAGGCAGCTTTTTATCTATTTTGATATAGTCCAGTTCCCCATCTATATAGTTACTCTTATATACTACTTCAACAAGTAATCTTGGCATTTGATTTTTTGATGTGCTTTTGTAGTTCTTGATTCCTGCTAAAAGAACTTCCTTATAGTCAGAAATATCCTCTTCGCTTACAATTATTTCTTGTCTTTTCGCTACCATGTCATTATAGACCATATATGTTTTAAACAAGGCATATGGGGTAAAGTATTTTGACCATATTGTACCTTGAGTTGCAGCTTTATCAGAGGTAAATACTGATGTACCCTGTGCAAACTTTATTTCTGCTTCGTTTATGCTTCTGCTCCACATTATTTGCAAAGGTCCTGTTATATTAAATTTAGGAGAGGTTATAACAGCCCCAAAAAGCTTTACATCCTTGTATTCATCCTTTAGCTTTTGCTCTAGCTTATCTTCTTTTATACCTTCATCAGTCATGACTTTTTTAGCTACATCCTTACAATTAACAAATAAACCTTTATCGTTTTTAACTGCCTGAACAAATACTTTTTGTCCTCTGCTTACCCATTCATCTCTAATATATCTCTTAATTCTTACATCTGACATTTCAAGACAGCCAGTCTTCTCATCATGTCTTGGCATATTCTCATTTATCATATCCCCATTAGGATTTGACATTACTGCATCACTGTATAATAAGAACTCTCTTGTCTTAGCCATATTATTTTCCTCCCTCTTGTTCTACGTTTTCTGTTGTAGCTTCTTGTTTTTCACTTTTAAAATATGCATCTATTCCCCATAGGAAGATATATTTTGCTTCATCTTGAGAAAGCTTGTCTTCTCTTTTGGCGATATAGTCCTTAGCTTCACCTATCATTATTTTATATTTTGTAGTACCTATAGAGTATTTTTTACACTTATCAGTTATAAAGTTTGAGAAGTATATAAAATCTTCAAATTTGAATCTTCGTGAAAAGTTAAAATTTTTGTCCATAGAGGTTTTGTCTGCTGTTTCGCCTTCTGATGTTTTCTTCTTGTCTTTTATCATATAGTTTACATAACTGTATAGACTACCCAATATAAACCATGCCTTTTTTTCATTTGTGTCAAAATACTGATTGTTTACATCAAACAGCTCTTGATAGTTTTTATATTCTCTCATTACTTGCCACCCCTTTTCTAAGCATCCGCAATCACACATAAAATTATATATTTTGTTAATATTTGATATGCTGTACTTATGCTTATCATTATAGTAATGCATTTTATATACATTATTTACTCTTTTGAAAAACAAAGTTCTGTTTATTTCCACACCTCTAAATATTGCATCTAGTATTTTCATTTTTTCTTTATCTGTTGTTTCAGTTTTATCAATATTTACCTTTACAGCTGCTACATATTCCAATATATTATATATTTTAAGATTATAAAGTTTTAGATATTTAGCTATTGTAGAAAACCTTGATGGTAGTATGTCTTGTATCACATGATATAGGTTAAAGGTTTTTTCTCCATCCTTTTTATAGAATACTATATCTGTAAGTGTTTTTAGCTTCTTGTCTCCTAGCTCCTCAAGCACTAGCTCTTCATCATTTCTTAGCCTCTCCAGAAGCTTACTAGACTCTTGCTGCATATTATCATCATTTTTTAAATACACCCATTCAATGTCTTCATTGTATTGATGGGGTAAAAACATTACATTATTTCCTACCCAATATGCAGATAAATATTTTTCTATATACTCCTTACCGATAAGCATATTGGATATACAGTTTTTACAAATAGTATAGTCTCCATATATTTCTTTATCATTGGTATAAAACTTATATATTGCAGTATTATACCCTTCGTCTACAGCTCCACATAGTTGACATGTATGTATGCCCGTCTGCTTTTTATAGGTAGTCCCATACATTTTATCAAGAAACTTTTCTGTAAATAGCTCTGCCGGTTTTTTTCCGTCTATAAGTATTAATGCAAAGCCCTTTGTATTGCCATTTTTAGTTACATATCCTTCTATTGCTTCTTTTACTTGTTCATAGCTGTCACTTATTTCACAGAAATCACATGCACCTTTTACTTTTGAATCCTTATAAAAGTCTAGTCTTATACCGCCTCCCATGAAGGCTCTTCCTGCTTGATAAAATAAAGCATCCTTTACTACATCTTTATAGAAGTCTCTAGTATCTGTAATTATGCTATCTTGTGTTACATTTACCTCTAGGACATATTCCATAGTTTCGCTACTAATTGTGTTAGTCATTAAATCCATAAGAGACATGTCCTGGTTATTTTCCTTAACAAACTTACCTATATTGTTTATATGTTCTAGCAAATTCTCCCCTCCTTCTTCTTAAATATTTTATATATATATCAAAGCATGTTGTACGTTAATATAGAACTTGAAGTTATCAGACACATAAATTCCTATAACAGCAATCAAGACACTTCATTTTATCCCTCGTCGCTGCTGGATAATGGCCTTTTAGTATTTTTTTATATTCCTCTAATATTTTCACAGTTTCTTCCTTCATGCTATCTGTAATATCAATATCAACTAGTTCATTCCCACCCCTACAATAAACAAGATATCCTTTTTTAACAGGAAGCTCATATACTTCTTCTATCATTAATGCATACATCACCAGCTGTGTTTTATAAGTCTTAAATGTATGTTCCTTATACACTGCAAATTTGTAATCTAGGGGAGCTGCTGTGTTATCACTAAGGAAATTTATTTCATCCACTTTACCCTTAATACTATACTTTTCTGATACTATAGAAACTTCTGTTAACTTTTTTACAGCATCTATCTTTTTCCTTAGATATTCCTTATTTGTACCCTCCCTTTTTTCATGGAGGTTTCTGCCTAGCTGTACTTTATATCTGGTTTCTTCGTTTTGTGATATACCAAGACATTTCATGTAGTATATAAATCTCTTGCAATATAGAAATTCTATTATATCTGAGGGTGTTATATATCCCACATATTCGTTAAAAAAAGTTTGAGATGATTTCATCTGTTACCAGCTCCTTATCAAAGGCTTGTCCTATGAGTCCACTGTTTTTTAGCTCTGATTTATTCATTGGAAATATATATACAGAATCCTTCTCTATATTGACTATATCTTCAATCCTTAGCTTTATCTCATCAAATTCATTATCCTCTAAGGTTCCAAGAAACACACTTTTTTGCACTCTATATAAACCTGCATTTTTACATACCTTTGCAACATTTGTTCTTGCTTTGTTCTTTTCTATATCATAGATTACCCATACAAGCATTATACTGTCTCCTTTAATATTTTGTTTGCTATTTGGTGACATTCATACTGCATTGTATTTTGCAGCTCCATATTTTTACCTTTATATTTTATTTTTCCTGCAAAAGCTTTGTTTATAGCTTCTATCAATACTTGTTTTCCTTCTTTATTCAGGTAAATGCCTCCTTCTACTGGGTCAAAGTATTCATCTTTTACCTTTTTTCCACTGAATAACTTAAATACTATCTCATCCATATATCCTCTATACATTTCAGTTATATCATAGACTAAAGACTGTCTATTATAGTTATCGGTATGCATTATACCTATATACGGATCAAGCCCTGCAAGTATGCACGCTTTTTCTACTTGAGAATAGAGTACCCCATAAGAATAGTTTAACATACAGTTAAAGGCATCTTTGGCAGGATTTCTGCTTCTGCCTTCAAATTTGTATTTCTCGGGTAATAATTGACCTAATATCTTAAAATACATTCTTCCTGCTGTTCCCTCATAGCCCTGTATACTATATCTTGCTTCGTCTATATCCTTTGCCTTTAGCTTTTTTATATTGGTAAGCTGTTCTGTCATCTTTTCAATTGTTTCCCTTATCATTGTTTGTCTTTCTTCATCTCTGCGGTTTGTTAGCAATTCCTTTAACAAATCTATTTGGTTTTGTATTTTTATATCTATCCATTCCTTTACTATATCTAAACCTTGTTTGTTATCTTGTAGCATAAGTTGATTTCTTCTTATAGTAGATATACTTCCCAGCTTGGAATGCCACACTCTACCATATGGACTTCCGTTACTTCTCAAGAACACTATATCTATATTGTTTTCGACAGCCATTAATATTGCATCTGTACTTATCGCTGCTGAAGTAGTTATTAAAATCTGCTCTACTTTTTTTGCCGATATTTCCTGCTTTTTATCTTCTATACTAATAAGAAAGCAGTCATCTTTTTTTGAAATATATGCTCCATATGTGTTTATTGTAATTTTCATGTAATCACCAGCCTAAAAAATATCATATATTAATAATATCAAAGTGTTTTGTATTATTTTGTAGAATATTGTCATATGCTCAATTTTTTTATAGTTTTGTATATAAATGCTTTTATAAATATAACCGTATTGTACAAATTGAATTTTCATTACTAAGCATATAACATTATCTATTACATAAAAAAAGCGACATATTTGCCGCAAAAAATTAAAACTATCTTATGACTATTTACACTGCTATCTTGCTGCTCCATTTCCCACATCTATCGCCAAAACATCCTATTTCTTTTCCGTTTTCAAGTATTCTTACAACCTCGCATCTATTGCTACAACCCTCACACTCAAAGCTTGTTGATACAAATATACTTTCTGCAAGCTCAAAGCCCTTAAAATTAGTTTTCCCATTTTTTTCTGCCTGGGACTTGGCTAGTAATGCTGCCCCTATTGCCCCCATCATATTGTAATGCTCAGGAATTATTACACCAAAGCCTATTGTTTCTTCAAAAGCAGCCTTCATGCCTATATTTGCTGCAACCCCGCCTTGAAAAAATACCTTTGGTTCAATGGTCTTTCCTTTGCCTACATTATTTAGATAGTTACGCACAAGTGCATCACAAAGACCTTTAATGATATCTGATTCATTGTACCCTAACTGTTGCTTATGTATCATGTCTGACTCTGCAAAAACTGCACACCTGCCTGCAATTCTAACTGATGACTTTGCTTTTATAGCATAATCTCCAAATTTCTCAATTGGTATTTCCAGTCTTTCGGCCTGTCTGTCTAGGAAGGAGCCTGTGCCAGCTGCACATACAGTATTCATTGCAAAATCTGTAACTATTCCATTTTTTAATAATATAATTTTTGAGTCCTGTCCTCCAATTTCGATTATAGTTCGTACATCTTTATCTATAGACAGTGCTGCCACTGCATGGGCAGTTATCTCATTTTTTACTGCATCAGCTCCAATAAGAGTTGCTGCAATTTGTCTTCCGCTTCCTGTGGTTCCTGCTGCCACTATATCATCGACCTCATATTTATCCTTAAAAAGCTTGAAGCCCTCCTGTATGGCATTTATGGGTTTACCCTTTGTTCTTAAATAATGCTTCTCTACAATATTCATTTTTTCATCCAACAATACAAGATCTGTACTGACAGATCCTACGTCAACACCTAGATAATACATTATCTTTTCTCCTTTCCAGCAAATCTACAAAAGCCTCTATTCGTGTCACATATCCAGCTTCTCCTGTCATTTCATCAACTACTAAGGTCATAATAGGAAAATCCTTGTCCTTAGATATCTTAGGCAATATTGCTTTTGATACTATCTCAGGCATACAACCCATAGGGAAAACTTGTATAGCACCATCAAAGCCCTCTTCATGAGCTAATACAGCTTCTCCTATACATTCTCTTGCATGGCCTCCAATCATTATTGGCAAATAGTCCTTAGCCATTCTTTTTATCTCCAGCTGATTAAGCTTCGTAGGAGACAGAACAAGATTTTTGAACCACCAGCTAGGAGTTAATGTCCTTTTTGTTGAAATACCGTAATCCATAAGCTTATCTTCAATATATAGATTGGAGAATGGCTCAATAACCGTATAAATTTCTCCTATGATTGCTATTTTAATAGGATTCTTACTATTATCCATTCTTAAGTCATTTAATTTTTCCTTATAGCTCCTAAGCAGTCTCACCATACTCTCTGGTCTATCACAGCTTATAGCCTCAATCCTACAGCTGTTTAAGATTCTTTTACATTCTCCCTTATTTTTTTCATAGCCTGCAAGATACCTTGCCTTTGCTTCTATTTCATCCATAAGATTTATAACCTTGACAGCATTTAATAGTGCTGTTAGCTTTTGGCTTCTAGACAATCTACTGCCTTCAGAAACCTTACCTAACCTTCTTAATAATTCTTTTACACCTATATCTCCGGGACTATCAATAACAATAAAATCCAGATCATGCCCCAAATTTTTTAGTAAATTCATCTGAAGCTCACAGTATTCTCCAAACCTGCAAGGGCCGCAGCTTCCGGTGAGGATTATCGTATCTGCCCCTTGCTTTATAGCTTCCATATAGTTTCCTATCATTATCTTAAAAGGTAGGCACATCTCCTCAGGTGAGTGAAAAGAACCAATTTCAAGAGCTGATCTACTGCTTAAGGGAGGTATTACATAGTCCACCTCTAAGCCACTAAACAATGCCTTAGCCGCAATATATACATTCCCCATATGAGGAAATGTTATTTTCAAGTTAACCTCTCCTCTCTAACATATCTACAAATGCCTCTAATCTTGTATCCAAGCCAGCCTCTCCCGTATGCTCATCAATCTTAATTAAAAGCATAGGGAATTCCTCTAATTTATATTTGATCAGCTCCACTACCACAGAGTCAATACCACAAGCAAAAGAAGATAAATATATTATCCCATCCACTGTTTTATTTTGTGCAACATGAGCTGTAAAGCCATAGTTATTTCTTGCAAAGCTCCAAAACGGCTTCTTATATAAGCCTGCTACCTCCTTATCTATTGCCATATCATCAACTGACTCTTCAGTAACAACTGTCACACCCAGTTTATTTAGTTTATTGATTATGTTCATATTAATGAAATTATCGTAAATGTTATACGGGTGTCCTGCTAAAGCTATAGTTATATTGTAATCGCCATAGGTTGCAGCTCTTTTGTAGCTTTCTTGTCCATGTATTGCCGCTTCAAAGGCCTTTTGAATTTTATCTGTACTTTTTGTTACCTCCTTGCCAACCTCTTTAGCCCAAGTAAACATTCTCTTTTTTGAGGTTGCATAAAAAGGAGTCATAGTTACTCTGGGCATATCAGATATACTGCAAAGCAGCATTTCAGGCAATCCACAAAACTTTGGACAGATATATTCCCTTTTTCTTAGCTGTATGATTCTTGGTATAACTAACATATCGCATGTATCCTTAATAGCTGCCACATGCCCATGAAACACCTTTACGGGAAGGCAGGCTTCATCTACGCAATGCTTCACACCCAAATCCAAAATCGTCTTATTTGTATCATCGGATGTAATTATTTCTGCACCCAATTCTTCAAAAAAGGTGTGAAAAAAGGGATGATAATCATAATATAAAAGCCCTTTTGGAATTCCCACTCTCATAATAACCTCCAGCCATAAATTTACATTCGCTTAACTATTCTTTCATAATTTTGTAAATTTTATACTTACTGCAAAAAATAAAAAGAATAGCGAGTCTGTATTATTACTCACTATCCTTTAAAAAATATTGAAAAGTCCTCTATTCAAACAGTAATCTTATATTTTCAAACACTTGTATTCCTTCTAGAAGAATATCTTCATTAAAATTAAACATGTTGCTATGCAACGGGTTTGTATATTCCAAACTTTCATTACGGCTACCTAGCATGAAAAACAATCCTGGCACAGCTTTCTGGAAATAGGAAAAATCCTCTGATATTGTCATAGGCTTTATAACCTCAAGATTTTCTTCTCCTACTGCTTTCCTAAAAGCTTCAAATAATTCCTCGTTATTATGAACTGCTGGGTACATATCTCTTATTTCCAGTTCAGCAGTACAATCATATGCCTCGGTAATATTCTTAATTACACTAATCAGCCTACTTCTCAATGTATTGTATGTCTCTTCATTGAAAGCTCTCATAGTACCTTCAAGAATAGCTTCTCCCGCTATGATATTTCTTCTTTCTCCACCGACTAGCCTGCCTACAGTCAATACTGCCGGCTCTAAGGGGTCTACATTTCTACTTACCACAGTATTTAGAGCTACTAAAACTCCTGCTACTGCCACCAACGCATCAGTTCCCTTATGAGGCATTGCACCATGAGCACTTTTACCCTTTATCAATATATCAAACTCACCAGTCTGTGCCATCATAGCACCAGGTCTGCAGGCCACCTTACCTTCTATAATCTCAGGGTATATATGCAGTCCAAATATGCAATCAACCTTATACTTATCAAGTATACCTGCTTTTACAATAGGTTCTGCTCCTCCTGGACCTTCCTCTGCAGGCTGGAATATAAATAAAATATTGTTTTTAAACTTATCCCTATTCTGAGCTGCATACTTTGCAAAGCCTAAAAGTATTGCCATATGTCCATCATGTCCACAAGCATGCATAAAGCCTTTTTTTGCAGAACAATACTCTACTCCTGTATGTTCCTCAACTGATAGAGCATCAATATCTGCACGATATGCTATGGTTTTCTTACCTTCTGTACCCGTTAGATATGCTATAGCTCCAGTACCCGATACACCTCTATGCACCTCCATTCCAAGCTCCTGAAGGTAATTTATTATAAAATTAGTTGTTTCATATTCCATCATTCCCGACTCAGGGATTTTGTGCAAGCTTCTTCTTACTTCTATTACATGCTCTTTCAAGGACTTGATGTCATCTTGTATCTTTATCATAAAGAAACCTCCTTCTCAATTACAAATATTTTATAATATATTTTATTAAAATTTCACATAATTAGATTGTAGCTTACATATAGAATTTTTACAATTTAGTTATTCAGATTGTTAACAAAATATCATGTATAAAAATTGTGAACTTTTTAAAAAGTGGTATAATAAAATAATCAATATATAGGACATTTCGTGTGTATTCAATAATACAAATATATCAAATAACAAGGAGGTAAAACGATGAAAAAAATGAATGTTGCTGTAGTAGGGGCTACTGGTATGGTAGGAAGAATGATGCTTAAAGTACTGGAAGAAAGGAACTTTCCTGTAGATAAATTCTATGTATTTGCATCAAAAAAATCAGCAGGTAACGAGATAGAATTTAATGGTAAGAAATATCTTGTTGAAGAGCTTACAGAGAACTCCTTTGACAGAGATATTGATATAGCACTTTTCTCTGCCGGTGGAGAAACCAGTCTTAAATTTGCTCCAATAGCTGCCTCTAAGGGTGTAGTTGTTATAGATAACAGCAGTGCATGGAGAATGGATAAAGATGTACCTCTAATAGTTCCAGAGGTTAATGGTGATGATATAAAATGGAATAAGGGAATTATTGCAAATCCTAACTGTTCTACAATACAAGCAGTAGTTGCATTAAAGCCACTACACATGAAATATGGTATAAAGAGAATAGTATACTCAACTTATCAAGCTGTTTCTGGTTCAGGCGTTAAAGGCGTAAGTGATTTAGAAGAAGGTCTAAAAGGAAACCCTCATAAGTTTTATGCTCATCCAATAGCAAATAATTGTCTGCCTCATATAGATGTATTTATGGAAAATGGTTATACTAAGGAAGAAATGAAAATGATTGAAGAGACAAGAAAGATTCTTAACGATCAAAGCTTAAAGATAACTGCTACAACCGTTAGAGTTCCTGTATTCAATAGTCACTCAGAATCAGTGAATGTTGAATTCCAGAAAGACTTTCAGCTCAACGAATTGGTAGACCTTCTAAAGAGCAGTCCAGGTATCATTATTGAGGACGATGTGAAAAACAATATTTACCCACTAGCAATAAATGCTTCTGGAAAGAATGAAGTTTTCATAGGCAGAATTAGAAGAGATGAATCCATCGATAATGGTATAAACATGTGGGTAGTTTCAGACAACATTAGAAAAGGAGCCGCTACCAATGCTGTTCAAATTGCAGAGTTGTTGATAAAGGAATAGTTTTGTCAAAACAAATATTTATTTAGTAATAAACAATATTTATAAAATTTCATATAATAGAATAGAATATAATAGAATATATGGGTATATTTAGTAATTAAGAAAATTTATTATAATATAATATACCCGTTTATTTTATTCTTTCAATTTAGAGATTAATAGGAGGGAAGATTATGCCATTATTTAAAGGATCCGGAGTTGCTATTGTCACACCTTTTAACAACAATGGTGTAGATTTTGATAAGCTTGGAGAGCTGTTAGACCTCCACCTACAGCAGGGTACAGACGCTATAATAATATGCGGTACTACAGGTGAGTCCAGTACAATGTCAGATGATGAAAAAAAAGCTGCAATTAAATATACTGTAGAGAAGATTGCAGGAAGGAAGCCTGTAATAGCAGGCACAGGCAGCAATGACACTAAGCACTCCATAGAACTTTCAAAATATGCTGAAAGTGTAGGCTGTGATGGTCTGTTATGCGTCACCCCATACTACAACAAAACTACTCAAAAGGGGTTAATTGCACACTATACTGCTATAGCAGATGCAGTTAATATCCCAATCATAGTATATAATGTACCTGGAAGAACAGGTCTTAACGTAAATCCAGACACTCTAAAGACTCTTTCAAAACACAAAAACATCGTAGCTGTTAAAGAAGCCAGTGGAAACATTAGCCAAATAGTCGAGATTGGCACCTTCTGCAATGACGATTTTTATATGTACTCAGGAAATGACGATCAGGTAGTACCACTGCTTTCTGTTGGCGGTATTGGAGTTATCTCAGTTGTAGCCAACATTGCTCCAAAGGAAATGCACGATATGGTTATAAAGTATCTTCACGGAGATGTAAAAGGCGCTATGGAGCTTCAGCTGAGGATAAAAGCGTTAAACGATGCTTTATTCTGCGAAGTAAATCCTATTCCTATTAAGACTGCAATGAACCTACTAGGCTACCAAGTAGGAGAGCTTAGACTGCCACTGACTGATATGACAGATAAAAATCTTGAATATCTTAAAAATACACTTATTGATTATGGCTACCAGCTTAGGAGGTAAATTTTGTGATAAATATACTAATGAGTGGCTGCAATGGGAAAATGGGTCAGGTTATTACCAAACTTGCAGCTAATTTTGATAATTTAACTATTACTGCAGGTATTTCAAGGCAACCCGATAAGTTTAGTAATCCCTATCCTGTATATAAGAGTTTTGATGAAGTCAAAGAAAAAATCGATATTGTCATTGACTTTTCTAATGATGATTTAATATCACAAGCCTTAGATTTTTGCATGAAAAATCAGACAGCCTTAGTCGAAGCTACAACTGGGCTTACTCCTGAGAATTATCAAGCTATCAAACAAGCAGCAGAGCAAATACCAATTTTCATGTCTGCCAATATGTCACTGGGTATAAACATACTTATTGAGCTTGCCAGAACAGCGGCATCCAAGTTAGGCTTGGGCTTTGATATTGAGATACTTGAGAAGCATCATAATGAGAAAAAAGATGCTCCAAGTGGTACAGCTCTTATGATTGCAAATGAGATAAATGAGCAGCTTGATAATACTATGGATTATATATATGACAGGTCGAAAAAAAATGAAAAAAGAAGCACTAATGAAATAGGTATATCGGCTATTAGAGGTGGCACAATTCCTGGTGAACATTCAGTATTCTTTGCTGGCAAGGATGAAATAATTGAAATTAAACATACTGCACTGTCAAAGGATGTTTTCGGCATGGGTGCTTTAAAAGCAGCCTTATATTTAGTAGATAAGCAAAAAGGCTTATACGACATGAAATCTATGCTTAAGGAGCTGATATGATGAATACTATTGATTTAAATGATCCTTATAAAATTGCAGCATACATAAAACAAGCGAAGAAATCAACCCCTGTAAAAGCTTATATAGACGGAAATCTCGAAGGCATTGATACAGGTAATGTTAATAAATATGGAAATGGTAACTTCTGGATACTCATAGGAGAAAATTCTGAGGTTGAAACTTTCATAGAAGCAAATAAGAATATAATAAAAAAGTTTGATGTAGAATATGATAGAAGAAATTCTGCAATACCTATGCTGGATATAAGACATGTGGAAGCCAGAATTGAGCCAGGTGCCGTTATTAGAGATATGGTAACCATACATAAAAACGTAGTTGTTATGATGGGTGCCATAATTAACATAGGTGCAGAAATCGGTGAAAATACTATGATAGATATGAATGCTGTACTTGGAGCTAGAGCCACTGTAGGCAAAAATTGCCATATTGGGGCAGGTGCAGTATTAGCAGGTGTGCTAGAGCCGCCAAGTGCATCTCCAGTTATCATTGAGGATAATGTATTGGTAGGTGCCAATGCAGTTGTACTTGAAGGCATTAGAATCGGTAAAGGCTCTGTAGTAGCTGCTGGCTCCGTAGTAACTAAGGACGTTAATCCTGATACCGTAGTAGCAGGTATACCGGCAAGAGTTGTTAAAAAAGCCTCTGATGTACAAGAAGACAAGAAGAAGCTCCTAGACGATCTTAGAGGATAAGCTAAATAAAGGGAAGTCATGTATATTCAGCTGCACTGATATACATGACTTTTATTTTTGTTCCTATAATCCCCGACTGGAAAAGCCCTGTCCCATAACCTCCGCTGTATCACTAACAGTAATAAAGGCATTTGCATCTATTTCTCTTACTATTTGCTTTAGCTTAGCTAACTGATTCAAATTTACGATACAATATATGACTCGCTTCCTATTCCCTGTATACGCCCCTTCTCCCTCAAGATATGTTATACCTCTAACCAGCTTCTTAAATATCTCATCAGCCACCTGTTTTTCTTTATCGGTAATTATCATTATGGACTTTCTTCTATCAAAGCCCTGCTGTATCTTATCTACTACTGTTGCAGATACATACATTGAAATCAAAGTATACATTGCAAGATTCAAGTTAGTTATAAAGGATGCAGCTATAACTATGAAGGTATTTATTATCATTGATGTACTTCCAATACTCATAGAAAAATACTTCTTTAATATTACTGCTATAATATCAATTCCGCCTTGAGATGCTCTGTTTTTTAAAACAATTCCTAGTCCTATTCCATTTAGCACTCCAGCATAAATACAGGAAAGCATTACGTCTGGCACTATCATATTTTGTCTAAAAAACGAAAAAACCTCTACCCAAAATGAAAAAGATACTGTCCCAATAATGCTCAAAAGAACAAATTCTCTATCTACATATTTATAACCCAATATGAAAATCGGTATATTAAAAACAAGAAATAATAGACCAATATTTGCATCAAATAAATAGTTCAATATCAAAGAAATACCACTTATCCCTCCGCTTAAAAGCTTATGAGGCATAATAAATAGGTTAAAGGCAACCCCGCTAAACGCACTTCCTAAAAATATCATCAAAATCATAATTATATATTTATATCTACTATCATATATTCTATCTGCTAATTTCAAGTAAAACCCCTCCCACCTTTTATTAATAATTCATTATATTATAATTTTCTAAAGTACACAATATATGCAATAAAAGCAAAAGCGCATTTGCGTTTACCGCTCTGCGCTTTAAAATTAGTTTTCCTCTTCTACAAATTCTTTTACATTGTTGTCCTTATCTACGATTTCCATCTTAGAAATAGAAACCTCATAGGCTGTTCTGGTTATTATTTCTTCATCATTAATCTTCTTCTGATATTCTCTACTCTGTATCCTACCCCATATCCTAATTCTATCTCCAACAGTAAGATTCTCAGAATACCTGGCATTTCTTCCCCATGCAATACTTGGTATATAATCCGACTTATTATAAGGCCTGTTAACTGCTATCAGCATATCAGTTATTTCCCGACCAAAGGGAGTTGTTCTGTATATTGGTCTTTTACAAATAAATCCATCAAGATAAATTTGATTTGGGTTTTTGTTCTCCTCGTCATCCTGCTTTACATCTCTGGCAAAAATAGTCAATATCAGCTTATTGTTACCCTCCATCAGCTTATTATATGATCTGAGCTGACCCACTACTACAAGCTTATTGCCGATTTCTAAATTTACACCTGTCATCAAACGCTCTGATATTGTAATAGGCAGTGCATCAGAAATATCGCTTAATCTAGGTACTTCAAGGTAAACATTATAGAAACCCTCACCATACATCTCATGACTAAATTCTGGCTTTGACTTCACTGTTCCAACAATTGTCACAGAATTGTTTTCACTAATATTGTCGGTCATGTAGACCCCACTCCCTTCATGTTCTTGTGTTTTTTTAGAGTTTTAATCTACACTATACATATTCATACAAGCATAACTTTATGAATCATTTGATTAAATTTTCTTTTTTATTTACAATTTTCTTCTAATGCGTAGTTTTCATTTTTTTAAATAGCTCGTCTTTTAGTTGCTTTTTAGCCGTGTTCATAGTATTACTCCCAACTAACACTAAAAGGTCTCCTGCTTTCGTCTTAGCTGCGAAATCCTTCACCGCTTCTTGTAGACTGTCTATGTATTTAACCTTAATACAGTCCTTTAGCTCTCTTTTAAGAGTTCTTATATCATGAATTGAGATAGGCACTGCTTCCCTATCTATATCAACACATCCTGTAAGTATAACTCCTGCAATTCCAAGTAACTCACTCCATTGATTAAATACCTTAATATATCCTTGTATCTCTTCCCAATCACTGGTTGACATTAATACTAATAGCCTACTATAATTAAGCATTTGCACTCCCTCAAAGGTCTTATCCAAATCCCCGGGACTGCTGCTGTAGTTATCCACTATGCATACACCCTTTATGCCACTTACCTTAAACCTTCTCTCTAGACCATTGTATGTCATAAGAGTATTTCGTATATGAAGCATATCTACATCATAATATAAGGCACATGTGATAGCCGCTAATGCATTATAGATATTACCACTGCCCAGCATATTGATAGATATGGGCATTTCAAAAGGCTCCAACACATTTCCACTGCTAGTAGTAAAACTTCTCTGTAGACAATAGTTGAAGTTAGTCTGTTCGTTTATATCAATACTTGTTGCTGTGACTGCCGCCTTCTTATTTAAACCATAAGTTACTACAATATTGTTTTTACTCGATTCTAATGCTTGCAACACCAAGCTATCATCATTATTTACAAAAATAGGCTTTCCCTCTGGTATCTGTGATATAAAGCTTCTTATACTGTCCATTGCATAATTACTGTCAATATAATCAAAGCTATCCACACCAGTTATTAATGCACAATCAAATTTGAAGCCATTTATAAATTTAAAGTATTTCATTTTATAATCTACAATCATTGGGGTTAAATGCATTCCAGTACTTACAAATTTATCAAGATACTCATACATATCCTCTATGGTAAGACTATCAAAAGAGCCTACATATTCTGTAAATACAGCTTCTTCACCCACCTCAAATTTATTACTTTTATCCTCCAACAGCTTATAAAGCAAATCAAGTGTAATAGCTTTGTCGTTACTTCCACTTACAGCAATAAGCCTAACCTTATCTTGAGGTTTATTAAAATGCTTATTTAACAATATAAGCATAGTCTCATATACATTACTAATCTTAATCACAGGAAGCTTTGGGTCTGTAATATTTTGAGTGGTAAAAATCAGAGATGCACCGTTATCAAAGGCCTTATAAATTTCCTTCCTGTTTTTATCTTCATTTAAGTCTACAAAAACCATTCCGGGAAGTACCTTTTTACAATCTGCGGTTACGCCAAATCTCTCAAAATTATTTAACAACAAACTATCAGCTCCCTAATTAAAGAATATATAGAACCCACAAATTAATTAACAAAATACATGACTTATTTTCATGTATTTTACG
>JBAVGO010000075.1:0-2049 GCA_049684915.1 Lutisporaceae bacterium
CCAAATGGCACAACAACAGCTGCATATGGTCCATTAACAAGTGCTACAACATATAACTCATATATTTACTCATCAACAGATATTGATTACTATCACTTCACCACAGGAGCTACAGGTACTATATCAGTAACATTAGGAAACCTTCCTTATGACTATGATTTATACTTATATAATTCCGCAGGAACACAAGTAGCAAGTTCATTAAATGGTGGAACAACAAGTGAGACTATAACATATAATTCAACCGCAGTAGGAAAATACTATGTTAAAGTTATAGGCTATAGTGGTGTATACAGCACAAGCGTGGCTTATGCGTTGAAAGCAACATACCCAGTAGCTGCAACAGGACAATGGTATTATGAAACACAAGTTATAGAATCACCACATGATTATACAAATAACTACAATGCTACAAATCAATATTACAAAGCTGGGGCAACTCAGGTAGGTGTTCACTTCTCAAGATTTGAGACAGAAACTAACTATGACTATGTATACATCAAAGACGTAAACAATGTAACAAAAGCAACATACACAGGTACTAAGAGTGCTTTCTGGGCAACGGTAACTGGAAATACAATAAAGATAAATCTTGTTACAGATTATAGTGTTACAGATTATGGCTACTATATAGACCAAGTTTCATACTATGCAGACGGTCAGCTAGTAATTGAAAATGTAGCACCTATATTAATACAAGCACCTGTAGCTGCTCCATCAGATTCAATAGATATGGAAAAGCTGCCAAAGGATATATAATAACTAAATAAAACAAAAAGGTCGTCTCGTAATAGGAGTTATCTCCTATTCGAGACGACCCTTTTTTATTTTTAAGGCATCCACTTGTTTTTGTTTATTTGCATTTGTACAAACCCCTCTTTCATATAAATACTTAAGAATATAATATGAGAGGTTTGTATGAATAAGTATGAAATCTATATTGAGGAGGCTGAAGAGCCTGAGATACTAGAGAAGAATTATACAGATCTATTGATTTCAATTATAACATCCTGTGTTAGTGAGGTTGATGGAGATGAGCAGAGCTATAATCTATCTAAGGGTATCTACTGAGGAACAAGCTGAGAAAGGATTTTCAATACAAGCCCAGAGAGAAGAATGTATGAAGAAAGCACAGGAGTTAGGTTGTTATGACGTAAAAGAATATTTAGATGAAGGCATCTCAGGCTCAATTTTAGAACGCCCAATGCTTATAAATGCTTTAGATGATATGAAATATAATAAAATTGATTTTTTAATAAGCTTTGACTCAAGCAGGCTTTCTAGAAATGTCTCTCATCAGCTAATTCTTATTGATACTATAAAAAAGTATGGAGCAAGATTAGTTTTTGTAAGAACCAGCTATGAAGACACAGCTGAGGGAAGATTTCAGATTACTATAATGGCAGCAGTTGATGAATATGAGAGAGCAAAACTAAAAATAAGAACAGAGCTTGGTAAACGTACAAAGGCAAAACAAAAACTTTTGACACATAACCCAGGACTTTATGGATATATCTTTAATAAAGACACTGATTTACTAACAATAAACGAAAATCAAGCACAAATACTTAGAATGACATACAATTGGCTTCTAGAGGACAAAATAGGACCAGCAGAAATTGCAAAAAAGTTAAATGATATGGGTATACCAAGTATGAGAAAAAAACAATGGAGCAGAGTCAGTGTAAATAGGATGCTGAATAATTTCTCGTACACAGGAACTTTATATATTAGAAGATACGATACAAGGGATTATAAACTAAATAAATATAAAAAAAAGGGTGAAAAAGTAAGTATAAGAGAGAAACCAAGGGATCAATGGATACCAATAGAAATACCAGCTATAATTGAATTAAATACTTGGCAAAAAGCAAAGCTTCAATTGAACAAAGCAAAAAGAGCATATAAGAAAGGTGAAAAAGAGCAATTTCTTTTGTCTGGATTGCTAAGATGTAAAAATTGTGGAGGTACTATTTTTGGAAGAAGTACAAATAAAAATGGTATACTTCAAAATAAATATTATTGTTGTATAAATAAATATAATTACAC
>JBAVGO010000076.1:0-13761 GCA_049684915.1 Lutisporaceae bacterium
GAAGAAGATAAAGCAGTAGGAGATGCTGCTATAAAAGCCTTTAAGGCGTTGGACTGCTGCGGTATGGCAAGAGCGGACTTTTTCATAGAAAGAACCACAGGAGAGATATATATAAACGAAATTAATACTATACCGGGCTTTACAATGATAAGCATGTATCCAAAGCTTTGGGACATAGCTGGTTTAAGCTATAGTAAGCTTATTGACAAACTAATAGAACTGGCACTGGAAAGATATAGGGAAACAAGATAAGAATAATTCTTGAATATATTTTTATATTGAAGTACCATATATATAATATAAGAATTGTTTTGGAGACGCTGTCCGCAGTGTCCCATTAAATTTAATTATACTACAGGGGGAGGAATAAACATGGATAACAACAAAGGTATACTTCTTGAAAGCGGTACAAATGAGTTAGAAATAGTAGAATTTACTATAGGTGAAAACCATTTTGGAATCAATGTTGCCAAGGTGAGAGAGATAATGCCCTATGAAAAGATTACAAAGGTACCAAATGCACATCCCTGTATAATAGGAATATTTAAGCCAAGAGAGACTATTATGACTGCTATAAATTTACCAAAATATCTGAATCTACCTGAATCAAAGGATATAAATAAGGATATGCTTATAGTTGCAAACTTCAATAAGCTATACGTAGCATTCTCAGTTCATGCTGTAGTAGGCATACACAGGGTATCTTGGTCTGAAATTGAAAAGCCTGATAAAACAATGTCTGGGGACAAAGAAGGTCTGTCAACAGGGATAATAAAGCTGGATGATAAGCTAATAATAATATTAGATTTTGAGAAGATAGTGACCGATATCAGCCCACAAACAGGTATACAAACTTCTGAGATAGATAAAATGGGTCATAGATCAAGGAGCAACAAGCCCATACTTATAGCTGAAGATTCTCAGCTGCTTACTAGGATGCTGTTAGAATCACTTGAAAAGGCTGGATATACCAATGTGACTACTACCTCAAACGGCCAAGAAGCATGGGATATACTTGAACAGGTGAAGGCAAGTGGAGCAAAGCTTGAGGAAAGAGTAACCTGCCTTATAACTGATATTGAAATGCCGCAAATGGACGGACATCACCTGACTAAACGGATAAAAGAAGATGGAAGCTTGAAAAGACTGCCTGTTATAATTTTCTCATCCTTGATAAATGACGACATAAAGAAAAAAGGTGATAGCTTAGGAGCAGATGCTCAAATATCAAAGCCTGAGATTGGTAATTTAGTAAATATAATAGACAAACTAATACTTTAGTTAAACTATAGGTGGCAGGGTTGGTCGAAGTTACTGTAACCTGTCACCTTTCAAACGTATATGGAGGGTAGTATGGATTCTAGACCGATTGGTGTATTCGACTCCGGTATAGGAGGACTTACAGTAGTAAAAGAAATAATGGAGCAGCTTCCAAATGAAAGCATAGTATACTTTGGAGATACAGCAAGAGTACCCTATGGAACAAAGTCCAAGGAAATAGTCACCAAATATTCTTTTCAATGCATAAAATTTCTGCTGGAAAAGAAGGTAAAGGCTATAGTAGTAGCTTGCAACACAGCCAGTGCATCCAGCTTGGACGCTGCCAAACAAAGCTTCGACATACCCTTTATAGGGGTGGTAGAGCCTGGAGCTATTACAGCATGTCAGGCTACAAAGTCCAATAAGATAGGAATAATTGGTACAGAAGGAACTGTATCAAGCGGAGCCTATGAAAAAGAAATTAATATTATAAACAATGATGTAAAGATAGTTCTAAAGGCTTGCCCTCTCTTTGTACCTATTGCTGAGGAAGGCTGGCAGGATACAGAAATAGCAAATCTTACAGCTCGCGAGTACCTTACTGATTTAAAAGAAAAGGGCATAGACGCTTTGGTGATGGCTTGTACTCACTATCCGCTACTGGAAAAAACCATTGCTCAAGTTATGGGAAAGGATATAATGCTTGTAAACCCTGCATTTGAGACTGCCAAGTCGCTGAAACATGTTCTAAATGAGCTAGGCATTCAAAGCAAAGGCGGAAGAAAGACAGAATATGAGTTCTATGTAAGCGATAATCCAGTGAAGTTTAAAAAGGTAGGGGAAAACTTTTTGAGCAAGCCTATATCGCATGTAGAAAAAATAGACATTGAAAAATACTAGCGAGGTATAAAATGAGCGAAGGCAAAAGCATCAATATATTTGTAAAAACCAACCAGACTGATGCTGAAGGCAAAAAAAGTGATATGGAGTTCTTTGTAGAAGGAAGCTATATAGAAAAAGGTCATACCGAATATATTACCTACAAGGAATCAGAGCTAGCAGGGATGGAAGGAACTACAACCACCATTAAAATAAGTCCGAACTGCTTAAGCATCATAAGATTTGGAAGCATAACCACTAAGCTGGATTTTATCCTAGGAGCAGTCACGAGCTCAATATATGCTACTCCTTATGGACAGCTTGACATAAGTATAGACACAAAGCTTCTGGAGATAGATATAGACGAGGATGGAAAATCTACCATAGAGCTTAGATACACATTGGATTCAGGATTGGAGCAAATATTGGACAATGAAATGTTCATTAGCTTTGAGAGGGCAGACACGTAGGTCTGCCCCTACATATGTGCCACATGCCGATTATTGGGCAGAGGGAGAAATGAGGGGATAAAATGATTCACTCGCTTTTTAAAGAAAATATTATAGATGTGTTGGACAACATTATTGATGAAGGGGTTCATCTGGTAGACAGCTCAGGAGTAATAGTATACTATAACAAGTTTGCAGCTGTTCTGGATAATGTCAACCCAGAAGAGGCTATAGGCAGACATATACTGGAGATTTATCCTTCTCTTACGGAAGAGAGCAGTACCATAATAAAAGTAATCAAAAGTGGCAAGCCTATAATAAATCATCAGCAAACCTTCAAGAACTATAAGGGGCTGGAGATAACTACTCTAAACTCCACCATACCAATAAAATCTGGTAAAAAGGTTATTGGGGCTATAGAGATTTCAAAGGATATTACAGAGGTAAAGAAGCTTTCTGAGCGATTAGTAGATCTTCAGGCAGAGCTGTACTCAGAAAATATGCACAACAAGAAGAATGATTTTAGCAGGGCAGTTTATACCTTCGCAGATATTATAGGAACCTCAACTGAAATGCTGAGGTTGAAGAAAAACGCTCTTTTAGCATCTGACTCTCCTTCTCCTGTAATGATTTATGGAGAGACAGGCACAGGTAAGGAGCTATTTGTTCATGCAATTCACAATGCCAGCTCAAGACGTAACAAGCCATTTATAGCTCAAAACTGTGCAGCACTGCCGGAGAGCCTACTAGAAAGTATACTTTTTGGGACTGTAAAAGGTAGTTTTACAGGTGCTGAGACAAGACCAGGGCTGTTTGAAATAGCCGAAGGCGGTACTCTTTTCTTAGATGAAATAAACTCCATGCCTCTACAGCTACAAGCAAAGCTTTTAAGAGTGATTCAGGACGGAAATGTCAGAAGGATAGGAGATACAAAGACTACTCATGTTGATGTAAGGATAATGGCTGCTGTAAACACAGATCCTATTAAGGCTGTTGCAGATAAGACCATAAGGGATGACTTGTTCTATAGACTAAGCGTAATATCCATGAGAATACCTGAGCTTCGGGAGATAAGGGCAGATATACCTGCACTGTTGGAGCATTTCATAAAGAAGTACAATGGCAAGCTAAACAAAAACATCAATGGAGTTTCAAAAGCTGTAATGGAATTTTTTATGACTTATACATGGCCGGGCAACATAAGAGAACTAGAACATGCAGTAGAGGGCTCAATGAATATTGCAGAGGGAAGCTATATAAGTAAGAACAATCTTCCATATTATCTTGCAGATGCTTATAATGCTATATCTAAGCAAATGCCTGATGACACCAAGCCTCTTAAGGAAATCTTGGCTCAGCTTGAAAAACAGATAATAGAGGATTCGCTTAAGAGAAGCGGAGGCAATATAACTAAAGCGGCAGAAATCCTAGATATTCCGAGACAGACCTTACAATACAAGTTAAGCAAGCATAAGCTGACAGGATATGATGCCGAAAATTAGGCAAAAGCCAAAAATGTATATAGAAAAAGCAAGGATTACACTGGAAGAATGCAGTATAATCCTTGCTTTTTCTAGGTTCTTAGAATATGGCATATATTTTGCTTACTATACACAGTGAATTAGAATTCTTATTTTTAGGAGGATTAACATGAAAAAAGGATGTAAGTACGGTACACACAGAGTAATTGAACCGGTAGGAGTGCTACCACAACCTGCAAAGAAAATTGATAACAATATGGACGAGCTATATGACAATGAAATATTGATAGATGTCCAAACCTTAAATATTGACTCTGCCAGCTTTACACAGATAGAAGAGCAAGCAGGCGGCGACGAGGCAAGAATTGCAGAAATAATGTTGGAAATAGTAGCCGAGAGGGGCAAACACCAAAATCCTGTAACAGGCTCAGGCGGAATGCTTATCGGGACAGTAGAGAAAATTGGGACTGCTTTGGAGGGCAAGCTTGATATTAAAGTAGGAGACAAGATTGCTACATTGGTTTCACTTTCCCTTACTCCACTTAGAATAGATAAGATTAAAGAAATAAGAAAAAATATCGATCAGGTTGATATAGAAGGAAAAGCGATACTTTTTGAAAGCGGTATATATGCAAAGATTCCTACTGATATGCCTGAAAAGCTTGTGCTTTCTGCTCTAGACGTTGCAGGTGCACCAGCTCAGACAGCAAAGCTGGTAAAACCAGGAGACACAGTACTTATAATAGGTGCGGCGGGCAAATCCGGTACTCTCTGCTGCTATGAAGCGAAACGAAGAGCAGGAGTTACTGGCAAGGTAATAGGTTTAGTACGTAACCAAAAGAGTGTAGACATGCTTAAAAAGCTAGGAGTTGTAGATGAAGCTATAATTGCTGATGCACAAAAGCCTGTTGAGGTTATGAACAAGGTGGCAGAGATAACAGATGGTCAGATGGCGGACATAACAATAAATAATGTTAATGTACCTGACACAGAGATGAGCAGTGTTCTTGCTACAAAGAATACAGGAGTAGTTTATTTCTTCAGCATGGCTACCAGCTTCACTAAATCAGCGTTAGGAGCAGAAGGCGTAGGCAGTGACGTTACTATGATTATTGGAAACGGTTATACTAAGGGTCATGCAGAAATGACTCTAGAAATACTAAGAGAAAGTAAAGCAATCAGGGATTTATTTACTGAGCTGTACGCATAAACATTAAAATAATCATATAGGGGCAGACCTATGTGTCTGCCCTCATTAAAGGGGGAAAAACGGTGAGAAATTATAAAGAAATAGAAATGTGGAAGGATGTAACCTCAGAGCAGTGGAGCGACTGGAAGTGGCAGGTAGCAAACAGAATTACTACTGTTGAACAGCTAAAGAAGGTAATAAACATAACAACTGAAGAGGAGAAGGGCATCAATGAGTGTCTTAAGACACTTAGAATGGCAATAACTCCATACTATGCAACGCTTATGGACCCAAATGACCCAAACTGTCCAGTAAGAAAGCAGGCAGTACCTACATCCCTGGAGCTTCACGAGTCCTCAGCTGATATGCTAGACCCCCTTCACGAAGATGGAGACTCCCCTGTACCAGGCTTGACACACAGATATCCTGATAGAGCACTTCTGCTTATAACAGACCAGTGTGCCATGTACTGTAGACATTGCACAAGAAGACGCTTCGCAGGTCAAAAGGATGATTCAATGCCTATGGAGAGAATAGACAAGGCTATAGAATATATAAAGAATACGCCTGTTATCAGAGACGTTTTACTTTCAGGCGGTGACGCTCTTTTGCAAAATGACAATGTATTAGAGTACATCATAAGCAAGCTTAGAGCTATTCCTCATGTTGAAATAATCAGAATAGGCTCAAGAACTCCTGTAGTTCTTCCTCAAAGAATAACAGAGGATTTTGTAAATATGCTGAAGAAATACCACCCAATCTGGCTAAATACACATTTTAACCACTCAAAGGAAATTACTCCCGAAGCAAAGCTTGCTTGTGATAGACTAGCAGATGCTGGAATACCTCTAGGAAATCAATCGGTACTGCTTAGAGGTATAAATGATTGTGTGCATATTATGAGTGATTTGGTACACAACTTGGTAAAAATAAGAGTTAGACCATACTATATATATCAGTGCGATTTATCTATGGGTATTGAACACTTTAGAACAAGCGTATCAAAGGGCATAGAAATTATAGAAGGCTTAAGAGGACATACTTCAGGCTTCTGCGTACCAACCTTCGTTGTTGACGCACCAGGCGGTGGCGGAAAGATACCTGTTATGCCTCAATACGTGATTTCTCAAGGTAGAGATAAGGTTATACTTCGTAACTTTGAAGGAGTTATAACAACCTATACAGAACCTCAGTATATAGAAGAAAAGTGTACCTGTAACACCTGCACAGGCAAGAAATCCAATGAGCTTTCAGGAGTAGCAGGCTTAATAAGTGGCACTGCTTTAAACCTAGAGCCTACAGAGCTGCTAAGAAAGAAAAGAACACAACACTAATATTAGTCAAACGAAATATTCATATAGGAGTATTGTAATGAGTCTAATTAATCTTATATATCCTAAATACAAAACATTGTCTATAGTAGGAACCTCAAAGAATGCTGGTAAAACTGTCGCTATGAAAGAAGTCATAGCAGAGGCGGCTGATAAGGGTATAATACTTGGGCTTATTTCAACAGGTAGAGATGGAGAACGCAGAGATGTGCTTACCAACACAGAAAAGCCCTCTGTATATGCTCGAAGAGGAACCATAATAACTACAGTAGAAGAAGCCTTAAGCGGAATGACAGCTAGAGACAATGCAGGTATTGAGATACTAGACGTCACAAACTTCAACACACCAATGGGGAAGGTAGTATTAGGCAAGGTAATAGAGGATGGATATGTGGAAATATCAGGTCCAAGATCCTCAGCAACGATAAGACAAGCCTGTGATATAATGCAGCAGGCTGGAGCTGAGCTGATTATTGTAGACGGTTCTTTAGATCGTCGGGCTTCTGCGGCACCTCTTGTATCGGAATGTACTATGATAGCTGCTGGAGCTTCTCTATCTAGAAATATGGATACGGTACTACAAAAAGTTAAGCATATAGTTAGCTTATATACTATACTTAAGGCCGACAAAGAGGTACTTAATATTGCAACTAAAGCAGTGAAAAATGGTGAAACTATAATTATAAACGAGTCAGGAGCTTGTAAGACAGTAAGCACACAAACCTCATTGATGTGCGGCGGTCTTGTTGCAGATAGCATGAGCCAGGATACAAAGTATGTGGTATTAAGTGGCTCTGCTACTTTTGAAACCCTTATCAATATTGTTCTAAACAAGGGAGCTGGGGTACAGATAATAGTGAAGGATGCCACAAGAATTTTCCTTGCAGAAAACGAACTTTTCATGTTGAATAAAATGGGTATGGACATAAAAGTCCTTGAGGACATAAATATAGTAGCAATAACAGTAAATCCCTACTCACCTGAGGGATATTGTTTTGACCCCATAGAGTTTCTAAGGAAAATGAGAGAGACAATACCAAATATTCCTGTGTTTGATGTCATTTTGGAGGAATGCTGATATGTATGCAGACAATAGAACAAGATATTTGCTGGATTTTGACAAAGTGCTCAGTGACTTGCACCCATCTTCACCCTTCGGAAATAGGTGTAAAATCGAGATGCGGCCTTACATGCCGATTGATGCCGAAAAACTGGCACAAGAGCTTCAGAGAGTGGAAGACATGAAAGGACTTATCCAAAGTCATACTGAGATAATAAAGCAAATTAAAGCAAATTTAAAGCAAATAAAGGACATTTATAGATCTGTTGAGCGATGCATATCAGGAGGAGTCTTGAGTCTGGTAGAGCTTTTTGAGCTGAAAAGCCTTATATTTATCATGCACAGCATAAATTACTATCAGCATAAGCTTCCATGGAACATGGATGAAAGCTATAAGGTCTATGAGCTTCCTGAGGTGATGGAGCTTCTTGATCCTAGACATTCAGGAATACGCTCCTTTTATATCTATGATGACTACTCGGATAAGCTGGCACAAATTAGGATTATGAAAACAGAAAAGGAGAGAGCTCTGGAAACTCTCAAGAAAATAGAAATAGAGCATGTAGAAGGGCTTACAAGCATTAAACTAAAATCCACAGGTGAAGTGACTATCAACAAGAATCAGGAGGATATAAAGAGACGTCTCGACTCCTGCGAGTATATGCACCAGACTAGTGAAACCTTTATAAACCTGACGTATAAAATAAAGCCAAGTGCTGAAATGTCTTGCTTGATAAAGGACATAGGAGATCTTAAGGGTGAGGAGCTTATCGAGGAAGCCAAGATTCTACAGCAGATATCAGGTAAGCTTGCAGAGTATGGTGAAGACATAATAAGAAACATAGCTGCAATAGGAAAGTTTGACTTTCTTTGCTCAAAAGCAGAGCTGGCATTAAGCTATAAGGGTGTAAAACCGGAGCTTTTGCAGAGTCGCACTCTAAATATCACAAAAGGAATAAATCCTATAGTCCAAAAAGAGTTAAACAAAAGCGGTAAGAAGTATATGCCTATCAGTGTAGAGCTGTCTGAAGGAGTGACACTTATAACTGGTGCTAACATGGGCGGTAAGACTGTTTCTCTAAAGCTGATTGGACTTCTTATCTGCATGGCACAGTATGGTTTGCTGGTACCAGCAGAGCACATGAGCTTTGGGATTTTTGATTTTATATATATTTCCTGTGGTGATGAGCAATCAGTGGACTTGGGGCTTAGTACCTTTGGAGCGGAAATCAAGGGAATTACTGAGGTAATATTCAAGGCTGATCAAAGGGGTTTGGTGCTTATGGATGAGCTGGCTAGGGGTACCAATCCCAAGGAAGGCTATGCAATATCTTGTGCAATTATAGATTATCTTATGAAAAAATCCTGCATAAGCATTATTACCTCGCATCTGGAAGGCTTAGACAGAGATGATATAAGACACTTGCTAGTAAAAGGACTAGATGATATAGACTTCTTCAATATAAAAGACTATGAGGATATATCAGAATATATGGATTACAGCTTGGTTGAAGTAAAAGGAGAGGCAGGCATACCACAGGATGCTATAAAGATATCTAGAATCATGGGTATGCCGGAAGAAATCATAAGTTATGCAGAACGTATTATGAAGGGAAAATAGTAACATATCACAAAAAGGAGGTTCATAAATGAGTAAGCTAAACCTGGATCAAAATATAATAAACAAGGCAAGAGAATCTGCCTCACATATTGCCAAAGACATACAAGGCTTTATAGATATTCATACTACAGTAGCAGTAGAGAGAACTATTGCTAGGCTATTGGGAATAGATGGTGTTGACGAGTTTGGCACACCGCTTCCCAATATTGTTGTGGACAGCATAAAGAAAAATGGTTCACTAAATACAGGAGTAGCATTCTTCTTAGGAAATGCAATGCTGCATACTGGACAAGGCACACAGGAAATTGCTGAGAAGATAGTTGCAGGAGAGCTTGATATAACAAAGCTTGCCATAAAGCCTGAGGCTGAAGTAAGAGCAAAGATAGAAGAATATGCCAAAGCAATGGTAGCGATAATAGATAGCAACAAACAAAAGAGAGAGGAATATCTTTCCAGGCTGGGAGAAGGTAAGCAGCCATACCTATATGTAATAGTTGCAACAGGAAATATATATGAAGACGTTATACAAGCACAGTCGGCGGCTAAGCAGGGTGCTGATATAATTGCGGTTATAAGAACTACAGGTCAAAGCTTACTGGATTATGTTCCATATGGAGCAACAACAGAGGGCTTTGGAGGAACTTACGCAACACAAGAAAACTTCAGGATTATGAGGAAGGCTCTTGATGAAGTAGGGGAAGAGGTAGGAAGGTATATAAGACTTTGCAACTACTGCTCAGGACTTTGTATGCCAGAAATAGCAGCAATGGGTGCAATAGAAAGACTTGACGTAATGCTAAATGATGCACTGTACGGAATACTTTTCAGAGATATAAACATGCAAAGAACATTGGTAGACCAATTCTTCTCCAGGGTTATAAACGGTTATGCAGGAGTAATAATCAATACAGGCGAAGATAATTACCTTACTACTGCAGATGCGGTTGAGGAAGCACATACAGTGCTTGCTTCACAGTTTATAAATGAGCAGTTTGCCATGAAAGCAGGAATACCTGAGGAGCAAATGGGTTTAGGTCATGCCTTTGAAATGGAACCAAACCTAGAAAACGGCTTCTTGCTAGAGCTTTCACAAGCGCAAATGGCAAGAGAAATATTCCCTAAGGCACCACTTAAGTACATGCCTCCTACAAAGTTTATGACAGGCAACATATTTAAGGGTTACATTCAGGATGCATTGTTTAATATTGCTTCTATATGGACCAATCAGGGTATTCAGCTTCTAGGTATGATGACAGAAGCTATACATACTCCTTTCATAGCAGATAGAGCTTTAGCGATAGAAAATGCTAGATATATATTCAACAATATGAGAAATATAGGCGATGAAATAGAATTCAAGCAAGGCGGAATGATTCAGCAAAGAGCTGCTTTTGTACTAAATAAGGCGGCAGAGCTTTTGGATGAAATCCAGAAGGACGGCTTATTTGCGACACTTGAACAAGGCAAGTTTGGTGGTGTAAAGAGACCAAGAACAGGTGGTAAGGGCTTGGATGGAGTTGTACAGAAGGATACAAAATACCTAAATCCATTCATCAGTCTAATGCTTGAAAAAAAGTAGTAAAGGAGGCATATTATGAGCTCAGGATTATACTCAATGAATAAAACAGAATTTGATACAACCTTTGACCCTAAGAGCGTGAGACCATACGGAGATACTATGAATGACGGAAAAGTACAGCTAAGCTTCACACTACCTATGAAGGCAGATGAGCTGGCGGTAGAAGCTGCAAAGCAATATGCCATGAAGCTTGGACTTGAAGAGCCCAGTGTAGTGCACATGGCAGACTTGGGTGTAGGCTATAGCTTTTTCGTAGTATTTGGAACCTGCGTGCATACTATAGATATTACTAACATCAAGGTTACCAAGGTAGAAAGCTCAGTAATGAGTATGCATGAGGTTGATGATTACATAAAGAACAACATAGGCAAAAAGATAGTAATATTAGGTGCAAGCACAGGTACTGATGCACATACTGTAGGAATAGATGCAATTATGAATATGAAGGGCTATGCAGGTCATTACGGGTTGGAAAGATATGACATGATAGAAGCCTACAACTTAGGAAGCCAAGTGCCAAACGAAGAACTGATAAAGAAAGCAGTAGAACTAAACGCTGATGCTCTTTTGGTATCACAGACAGTTACCCAGAAGAACGTTCACATACAAAACCTTACAAATCTAATAGAGCTTTTGGAAGCAGAAGGCTTAAGAGATAGATTTGTAGTAGTATGCGGTGGACCTAGACTGTCACATGAACTGGCAAAAGAGCTGGGCTATGATGCAGGCTTTGGAGCAGGCTCTTATGCAGAGGACGTAGCATCCTTCGTAGTACAAGAAATAGTAAGTAGGGGCTGACCTATGTGTCAGCCCTTATAGGGGGCACACACAGGTGTGCCCCCTATAAAAGAAGCGAGCTTATGCTCGCTTCTTTCTATTTCAATATATCGTTCGGATCCTTGTCTCCCGGGGTATCAGGGATTACTTCTTTTGGAAGCACCTTAAACTCTACCTTGTATGCATTGCTGGAAATTCCTGTTGTATCCTTAACTATCAAAGATACAATATAATCACCCTCTGCATCAAAGGTATATGATGGGTTTTGCTCTCTAGAGAACAGTATGTACATGTCGTTGTTTCGCGATACTGACCACTCATATGAAGTAATATTATCGTCAATGTCAGGATCTGATGCCTCACAAACAAAATCTATTTTATCTCCCGCATATACTTTATTTTTACTTAGGGTATACTTAGCAATGGGTATCTGGTTTTGTTTATCTGTGGACTGTTTGTTGCCTCTAATAACAGGTATATACTTCAGTAGGTCATCCTTTGCAAAGTAGCACCCTGTAATTACTGCCAGAATAAGCACTACTGCTGCAAACCTTTTCAAAGACTTTAAGGAACGTTTTCGCTTTGCTTTCTCAATATTTTTTATAATTAGCTTATCTATAGAACCACTATCAATAAAGGTTGAGTACAGAAGGGAAGACTTAAAGTCCTGATAAACCTCTTCGATTGAGTTATAGCTCTCTACCATACACTTTCTTACTATATTGACAATAGCCGGAGGCAAATTGTCTTTATCTTTATCTAAGGATGCATCGGTTGTATTTGCAAAAATACAGCAAATCACATCTCCCAGCTTACTTATAATGTTTTTTGTTGTAGTATCCAGAGCGTCCTTATCGAATTGAATACCCAGGTTAAAGTTTATAGTTCTGCTTCCAGTTATATATAGGTTTTTCAAGCTAAGCAGATGATACTCCAAAAGATGGCTTGAAGTCTTAAGCTTAAGCAGCTGACTTAGGAGATTCTCGGTAATATACATTTTATCGCTGATTCTAAGATTGGTAGATGACAAATGATTGTCTAGAGTGCTGCCAGGGGTTACCTTACTTACAATAAAGAAATTTGAATCCTGATACAAATACTCAATGAAGTTTTTGACAACAAGCCTCAAATCGTCATTGAACACATCCTTAATAGCATAGATTATGCTGCCATCTAAGATTTCATTTATTATAAACTTATCTGGATTAATATTTTCCACGTATTCTGCTACATATATATTCTGCAGCTCGCTTTGATAAAGCGTGTCTACAACCTTATATTTATTAGAAATCAAAATAGCCTCCATACAATCACCCCGAGTGATTTATTCTACAAAAAAGTATTATTTCCTTTATTATCCTACAAAATAATAAAATTTTCTAGTCTTTTGAGGGTTTTCTGCAAAAAAAATGCACCTTGTTAGGTGCGATATGAGTGGGGTTAACGATTGTGTCTCTATTATTTACGAGACATTCAGGGGTTAAATACAAGTTAATTATAATATACATAGGATGAATATGCAATAGTTTTTAATAATATTAAAAAATAAAATTAACATAAAAATACAATTAATTTAGATATGCGTCTAATTAAACATTAATGAAACCACTGAAAGATAAGGATTGTTTATTTTTTATTAAAGTAATGATGGAGAATATTTCCAACACTCTACAGATTACAGTATAGAAGCCGTATGCATAAATATACATAAATAGAGCATAAGACGTATATTTATGCAATTTTGCTAAAACAAATGCAACATACAAAACAATAAATCTAACTTTATTTGGGACTGCAACACTATTTATATGTATATATATCTGCATTATAATAAGCTTAAGCAATCATATGTGAACATAAGCCTTTTCACAAGGTCAGAGGTTTTGAAATAGAAATGTAGCATTTGTTTGTTAAGATTTTGTTACAAGCATTAAATCCCTTGGAGAATATGGTATAATTTGAAATAAAATAAGTGTAAAAATCAGCGTATTTATGTCGATATATTATAATAAACGCAAAAAAATGATAATTTATATAACTATGTTTTAATAGGAGGCAGATTTATGAAAAGTTATATACCATCTGGTAAAAAACAAATATCGTTGTTATTGATATTAACTATTATATTTTCTTTG
>JBAVGO010000077.1:0-6743 GCA_049684915.1 Lutisporaceae bacterium
AACTGTTCTTCGATTTGGTTATTTAAGTTCTTATCTATAAACAAATCACCGAAATCTAAAAGAGCCATACCAATTGAATCAAGTTGTCCTACTGATAAACTGACATGGCACTTATCAGAATTGGGTATAAATTCCATTCCTAGAACTAAGTTAGAGCTACCTTTGTCTGTGGTTATTTCTCCCCTCAAAGAACCATAGCATAAATTGTTATTGTCGCTTAAAATTATATTATCCAAAGTACCGATAGCTTTGAATGGATATGTTTTGTCTGATAAGCGAAGTGTACCATTTGCTTCAAATCTATCAACATTTTTATTGTCCTTTGTTTTATTCATTTTTAAGTTCAAATTAATCCAACTAGTGTCCGCTTTAAGAGCTTTAATTTCATTTTTTTCCTTATTAAAATAGTTTTTGTTGCCAACATTAACTATTTCAGGATTGTCCATCGTAGCAATTACTTCATTAATATACAGTTTCATTTGATAATTCTTTTGATTATCGCTTTCAGTAAATCCTACTACAAATGCTAAAAAAGTAGCAAAAATAAACATAGTAAAAACTATCATACTAACTTTTTTAAAATTTTTTTTCTTTTCAATCATCTTGTTACCTCCATACATCTTATATTATCTTTTGGGTTGTGAAAAAAATCTTATTAAGACCTAATTTACCAGTATATCCAAAGAATATAAACAAATTTACAAATAATAGCATATTATTTTGAAAAATTTAATTTTTAGTCACAATAAAGTTCTTAGTCAACTTAGCAAATTGTGTTATCACCTCCAGTTGTCTCTATCTGAGTATTTGTATAAATTAATATTCTATAGACAAGTATAAGTACTATATCTACCTTGGGAGTAATAAATACCCAGTGTATATATATTATTACATATTATAAATAATGTCAAATATGCCTTAGTATGGTTTATTTAATTACTAATTAATAAATATAACAAGTAATGGCAAGAAGAAAACCTTTTTGTCCTTTTTAGTTAAAGTAATAGTTGCATTTTATGGAGTCAATTGTATAAGTCCTGTTTAATGTAAATAAATAAGGATATCCCCACTACAATGTATATCTTTCTCACATATCAACATTCTGCACTAATGCAGGTATCTTAGCCTTAATTATTACAGTTTCATTGGTTACTATAACCTCATCAACCAAAGACCTTACTATAGAATATCTATCCTCAAAGCTTAGTCTATCAAGTATATTTACAACCTTGCTCGCTATATCCTTTATTCCTGTGGGTTCTTTGTTGCTGATACTTATTGCATTTATCTCATTACACAAAGACTGTTGCAGTTGCTTAAAAGTATTATCTTTTGCATTTATTTCTCTTAGCCTTTTCTCTGTGCTTAGTTCATCAATAAGCCCCTTTTGGAACATAGTTGCAACTCTTTCTTTTTCCTTAAGCAAATTGCTTATATCTGCATCCAACTCACTTAGTCTTTTTTCCTTTTCTCCTATATCATCAGGTAAGCCACTTTTTATTTCTTTCTCTAGTTCATCAGGATTCTTTAGCCATGATACAACCTTATCCCAAACAAGCTTTTCTAACATATCCGCATTTGTAAAGCTTAATGTGCATCTATCCATTCCCATTATCCCTGGTGTTTTAGCTGTACAGACATAGTATCTTCTTTGCTTTCCTTTGCTTGATACCATATTTCCATGCATGGTACTGCCACAATTCCCACACCTACATAAAGCACTCAATAAGTAATCAGCCTTGCTGTACCTTCTCCATTTTCTTCTTGCGTTACTTGCAACATCTTGTACTTTATTCCATGTATCTTCATCTATAATAATTGGTACTGATACCCCTATCCATTCTTCTTGTGGTCGCTCTTTTCTCTTTGCCTTGTCTGCATCCTCTTTATACTTGTTTAGTTTTACATCAGCTGTATCATATCTTCTTATATATAAAGTTCCTTTGTATGCTGTATTGCTTAGTATCCTCTTAACTGTTGTCTTTTGCCAAAGCTTATTCTTCTTAGTAGGTACTCCTAGATCATTAAGCCTTTGTGCAATAGCATTGGAACCTATTTCCGCTTCTATAGCCCATCTATACATTAGTCTTACATTCTTAGCTTCTTCTTTGTTTATACTTAGTAAATCTGTATCTTTGTTATAGTCATATCCATATAAGCCTGGGCTGTGTGTCAGCAGATGCTTACTTGCTTTTGCTCTCTTACCTAGTTCACTTCTAAATCTTAGCCTAGCTCTTTCGTATTCATCTACTGCCGACATTACAGTTAGTTGAAACCTTCCTTCTGGTGTATCGTCATAAGATGTTTTTATAAATAGCAGTTGTGTACTTGACTTCTTTATCTCGTCTACTATTATAAGCTGGTGTGATACATTACGGGACAATCTACTTGAATCAAGACAGATGAAAAACTTTACTTCATCATCAGTCTTTAGCAAACTTAGTGCGGATATTAGAGCTGGTCTTTCAAGAATTGAGCCACTTATTCCTTCATCAGAAAACTCAATAATTGAAGCTATATCACAGCCCAGTTCTATAGCTTTCTTAGTACATTCTTCCCTCTGTGCGTGTATTGAGAAGCCCCTCTCGGCTTGTTCCTCTGTTGACACTCTCAGATAAATTATTGCCTCCATCTTTGTCTACCTCACACATGCATTTGCTTATAACATACTGCAATGTCTTTTTGTATGCTGCTGCTCTCGTCTGTTCACTTCCTGCAAGCTCTACTACAACATTAAGACTTTTTGTAAGTGCCATATAATCACCTCACATTTACCTCTTTATAAATAATATGAATTTAGTTTGTTAGCAATGACATCTTCTCGTTTATTACTTCCTCATAGCCGATGTCTCCATCTGATTTTCACTTGATACATGAAAAAAACATACCATTTCTTCAAACTATTAATAAAGTTCCTAACTAATAATGTCGAAATAATGATTATCGAGGTTATTATTTATAAAGGAGATGGTCATATGGATATAGCCGCATTGTCAATCTCTATGAAGCAGGCATCTCTTTATCAGCAAGTAGGTATTGCCTTAACAAAGAAAGTTATGGATACTAATGAAGGGAATCTTCAAGCTTTAATGAAAATTATGGAGCTTAGTGTTAATCCTAACCTCGGAAAAAATATAGACATATCAGTCTAGTAGTATGTTGCTTAGAAACTTATGTTTCTGGGCAACTGCTATTTTACGGCAAATATCAGAAACCCTACAAGATAACTCAGAACTGCTAGAATTTTGGAATATGCTAAAAGATAGGGAATACAACAAATTATACGAATTATCAAGGCAATTATCACATTGTACTAAATGACAATGTAAATTATGAAACATAATGCAGTGTTTTCCTACGTAAAATAAAGCATATCGTTTATGATATGCCTACAATTGGTTATATTATTGAATTGGACATGCAATATACTAATATTGAATCAAATTCAGATATAATTCTAAATGCATAAAAACATTTGATTATCATTACTATAAGTGACAAATATTTTTTGACATGTTAAGGTACTTTCTTAGAATTACCTTTCTAGCTACGAACTCCCTTTTATTATTTACATAAACTATTTCCAATGATACCAGTTTGTTACTTTACCTATAATAATCAGAGGAATTCCAATTAATATGGATACCATAAAAAATTTACCTAATCCTCCCCATAAATATATAGCAGCACTTACAACAAATGCATATCCAAGGATTATAGTATCCTTTCCTTTGGCAGCATTCTCAATATAAATTTTATTAGTATTAGATTTATTAGGCTTTATTGGAGCTCCACAGTGTGGACAAGCGTTTGCCATATCACTTATTTGTTTATTACATTCATAACAATTAATTAAAGACATAATACCCACCCCTGCACTTTGATTATATATATTTCTACAAATTTCTTGTATTGTCCTTTATATTTCCATATAATTATTTCTATAGTTGTCTTAATTTCCCTACACATGAAGGTAATAGCAATGGATAATATTTTTTATTCAACACTATTATTAGTAAGCACATGATTATTGGTAAATGTAAAGCAAAGAATTGAAAATATAGAAAACATTAGAAATGACAGGGTTGATTGTGCTCTCAGAAGTTATTATAATAGGTTATATAATATAAAAGAGGTAATTCCATTGGATGAAAAAGTATTAAGTATACTAGAGAAAATGAAAATCAAGGTGTAATAATGAGATAAATCAATCGGTATTGTAAATAATAATATTGAGTTTGTTTTTTCTATTATGTTTCTTCTGTAGATACTACCCTTTGAAGGGTTGTTTCTAGGGTAGAAACTACTAAACAGCCTTTCTATACTCTGTCTTCAGTCTTAAATAAGGCATTGACCCTTATTTAATTTTCTGTTTTATACTCGCTCTATTACACCAAATTACTCATTCTACATTTACGCATTTTGGTTATATAACTTACATTTGCTGATAATAAAATTATTATGAATGGTAATTTTAACATAGATAAATTTCCACTTGATGTTATTTTAATAAATGAAAAAATAATTAACGGAACTAAAAACATATAATAGGTATTTTTGTTATATTTAAATTTTGCTATTTTATTTTCATATTCAAATAAGCTCTTAAGCGGTGTATATATAGCAATATATAGGATAATTGTTTTTCTTAATCAATTCAATTATTATAACCGAAATATCTACAAAAAGTAAAAACCATATAAGTATTTGTAAAGGTACTCCAAGCATAAATAAAGGAAATAATAATAAAAAACCAATGTTAAAAATAACAAGGCACTTCATCATAAGATTATACAATAAATTATTATCCATACTGCACTTCCTCTCCGTTCTATAGCAATCACTATAAGTATCTTTATAGAATTTATTGTGATTCATATTAACTATAAGTTATATTTTGGAAAATGTCTTCTTTTTCTTATCTTTACTTACTTGTTTGTTACTTTCAATATTACATTGTCTACTAGAACAGGACTTATGCAGTTCAGCCCATATAATTCCATTTAAATTTAGAACGACCTAAACCAAGCCGACAATCTTCCGACCAAAATTTTCTCATAAAACTTGAAAATATGCTATTTTTTATGTCACAATATATATGAATCGTATCTAACATAAAGATTCGATGGTGGCGTTGATATTCTCTTGAATCATTTGACCGTGTGTGGTTAGATTTCAGCACCTTCTTCACTTTAATGACCATGTTTCAAGGTTTCAAAATCAAGTTCAATATTTGTATTTTTCAAATTCATCACCCACATCGATTATGTAACAACCATTAAAGCTATTCACAGCAATTGTTTAAGCAATTTTTCAAAATTCAAGTGTTTTTTGAAATACTTTTGCTGTAATTTTATGAAGTCAACTGTATAAGTCCTGTGGAATAAAAGAACAGGCTTATTTTTTAAAAACAAGCCTGTTCTTTTATTGAAATAATAAGTACAAATCTTTATCAGTTTGAATATTGAGTATATTGTTGTGCTTTTGTAATTATGCACTTTACTTAATAAAAATATCTTGCTTCCCTTGATTTAATTCTTGAATCAAATTTGGATGCATTTTCATAAAAGCTTCTATCTCTTTATCCAATTTCTCCTTATTTTGCATGTAAACTTCTTTCGAATCACCTTTTAATATAACTTTTTCAGATAGTTCTATGCTCTGACAAAAGCTAGCGTATATTTTAGCCAATCCAAAGGGTTGCTTATCATATTTTGCCTTAATGAATTCGACTGTGTCCATTATTTGATAACTAATTCTTTTTTCTTGACTATTTATCTCTTTAAACTCTTCTACTTTAATAGCAGTTTTATCCAATTGATTGTTTTTAAAATCTAACATCTCTGATATAAGATTTTTGTAGTGCAGTTCTTGATAATAGCTAAGTTTGTTATTCTGTTGTTGATATTTCAAGTTTTCAAACTTAGTTAAGCCATACATTACTACTAACACTACTATTAAAAAAAAGGCTATAATATTTACTAAAAAAGAAGTTTTAAGAGTTTTTTTATTATCCATAATTATCACCTAATTTACAGTTGAATTTATATACATTTTTGCACTATCAGCATAATAAGTGCGATAATATCCACCTTCTATCCACGTTTTTAAACGATAACTTACTGTTCCTGAGAACTGAACAGGATAATTAGTCTGTGAGCAATTATACAAAAACTCTGCTGATGCACCACTCTTTGTATTGTTTGTCGCTGTATCAGCATTACTCCATGCGATGCTATTCGATAAATCCATTACAAAGTCACTGGAGTTTGCCATAGTAACATCATAGGAGTAAGTATTATCAGTATGACTTACTGTAGCATATTCACCATTGCAAATAGAGCCAATTACAGATGTTGGTACACCAAATATACTTATAATATCAAAAAATAATGCAGGAATCAACGTAGTAGATGTCTGTGGTGAAGGACTTGCATCGTAAATCCAGAAATAGATAGGATTTGAACCATTATCTTTAACGCCTACTTTGGCTTGCGTAGTATATATCCAATCTCCACCCAATGCACTTATTACATTTGCTTCTCTAGACCAAATGCGAGCTTTAACTATCTTATCACCATTTGTCCTTTCATAAGCTGATAATACACCACTCTGTGTAGTTGCAGTTGTGCTACCGGAAATAACAGTATTTGCATAAGTCCTTCCTACTAAATCATATGGATAACCATCAGCATATACTATTAAAAACAAACTAAAAAGCATCGTACAAATTGTAAGAATAA
>JBAVGO010000078.1:0-1528 GCA_049684915.1 Lutisporaceae bacterium
AGAATTCTTAGGAAGAATAGATAATCAAGTAAAGATAAGAGGCTTTAGAATAGAGCTAGGAGAAATAGAGAGTAAGCTGCTCAGCCATACAGAAATAAAGGAAGCAGTAGTAATAGACAAGGAAGACGGCAACAATAATAAATATCTATGTGCATATATAGCTGTTGAGAGAGAGCAGACAGTGGCAGAGCTAAGAGAACATTTGTCAAAGGAGCTTCCAGAATATATGATACCATCATACTTCATACAACTGGAAAAACTGCCTCTAACAGCAAATGGGAAGGTAGATAGAAAAGCACTACCAGAACCTCAAGGAAGCATAAATGCAGGAGTAGAATATGTTGCACCAAGCAATGAAGTAGAAGAGAAGCTTGCAGCAATATGGCAAGAAGTATTAGGAGTAGAAAAAGTAGGAGTAAATAATAACTTCTTTGAACTGGGAGGACATTCCCTAAAGGCAATGAATGTTACTAGTAAAATTAAAAAGGAAATAGGGATAGATATACCTTTAAAAGAATTATTTGTAGCTCCAACAATAAGACAGCTTTCAGAGTATATAAGCAATAATAAAATTGGAGAGCAAAAAAATACGTCAGAAGATATAGTGCTTATTAAGAAGGGAAGCGAAAAAGCCAAAAATATTTTCGTTGTTCACGATGGAAGTGGGGATATAGGCGGCTACATTGAGCTTTGTACTGATATAAATAGTGACTGTAATTACTGGGGTATAAGAGCACAAAAACCAACTGGATATTATCCAACTAATATAACAATAGAGAAAATGGCAAGCAGCTATATAGAAAAGTTATATAATATACAACCAGAAGGAAATTATAACCTGGTGGGTTGGAGTCTTGGAGGGGTTATAGCCTTTGAAATGGCAAGGTTAATGGAGGAAGCTGGTAAGAAGCTAGATAGTTTAATACTAATTGACGCTCCTGCCCCTAAAACGAATTTGGTAAATAGAATTATAAAAAATACAAATAAGTTTAGCCTTGAAGCAGAAAAGAAGCTTGCTAAGTTGTTTGCTTGTGATGACCAAATAGAAGCTAAAATCAAATCGACTACATCTGTGGAAGAATTATGGCAGCAAATAATTGAATACTATGAACAAAACAATTTATCTCCAAAGAGCATAAAACATAGTGAGATAATGAATTTTGCTAGCTTTATTCCTGAGTATGAAAGCATAGGAATTAGAGAGCTGGTATATAAATTGAACTATATAAGAGCCTTGAATATGTCATTAGAAGGATATATGCCAAAGAATAAAATTAATTCACAAATGTATATGTTTGAAGCAAGCGAGAATAACATTAGCGATAAGAAGACTTGGGATAAATTCTTAACGCACAAAATGATTTCTGAAAGAATGCCAGGCAATCACTTTACCATGATGCAAAACCAAAATGCATTAAAGCTAGCAGCTAAGGTTACGGAGCTGCTGGAAAGATAAAATAAAAAACATATATTGGAGGAAGGTAAATATGGAGCTTAAAGAAAACATATTTTACAATTTGACTCATGC
>JBAVGO010000079.1:0-17921 GCA_049684915.1 Lutisporaceae bacterium
GTAGGTTCAGGCGCAGTAGCTTCAATCATAGCTGAATAATTAAAACGTTTACCGCTATTTAAATCTAAAACTAAAAATTTAACTTTTGAATGATGCTTAAAGGACTAGGTATAAACCTAGTCCTTTAGGGTTATGTAAAGCTACCAAAAATAAAAATAAAAAATTATATGGAATTATAAAAGAAATTATGCTAATATACTTGCAATCTGTCCAAATATATTATAAAATATATAAGGTTATGTAATTAGCATACGATGAAGTAAGAGGTTGCAGTGAGTGTTTACTCATGCCATTGGGAAAACAGATACTGGTTAATTCTTATGGAGTGATGTCCGATTTTAAACCGGGCGACCTACTGCATTACATATCAGAGATTCTGTTGTGTGTCGAAAGACGCACATAAATAAAAAACAGAACACACCCGGATAAGTGTATTGCAGAATGCGGTCGTACGTAAGCAAAATAGCGTGCGATGAAAAGGAGGGAACAAAATGGCAAAGCAAAAAATCAGGATTAGATTAAAGGCATATGATCATTCTTTGATTGATCAATCAGCTGAAAAAATCGTTGAAACTGCAAAGAGAACAGGAGCGAAGGTATCAGGTCCAGTTCCGCTACCAACTGAGAAGGAAATAATTACAATTCTTAGAGCGGTTCATAAGTACAAAGACTCAAGAGAGCAGTTTGAACAGAGAACTCATAAGAGATTGATTGACATCCTAAATCCAACGCCAAAGACAATCGACTCATTAATGAGACTCGACTTGCCAGCTGGTGTTGATATCGAAATTAAACTTTAATTGATAAAGATATGAATGTATCCTAATCGATTTAGTATGATCACTATAAGGTGATCCGCTGTAAATTATGGAGGTGGAACAATGAAAAAGGCAATACTTGGTAAAAAAGTCGGAATGACTCAAGTGTTTGACAGTGAAGGTAGAGCATTACCAGTAACTGTTATAGAAGCAGGTCCAAACGTAGTAGTTCAAAAGAAAACTGTTGAAAACGACGGTTATGAAGCAATACAAGTTGGATTTGTAGATACAAAAGAAAGAAGAGTTACAAAGCCATTAAAAGGCCACTTTGCAAAAGCAAAGGTTGCATTAAAGAAGTATTTAAGAGAATTAAGACTTGAAGGTGCAGCAAGCTTTGAAGTAGGTCAAGAATTAAAGGCTGATGTTTTTCAAGCGGGAGATAAGGTTGATGTAAGCGGTGTTTCAAAGGGTAAGGGATTCCAAGGTGCAATTAAGAGACACAACTTTTCTAGAGGACCAATGTCTCATGGTTCAAAATACCATAGACAAGCAGGTTCCATGGGAGCTTCATCATCTCCATCAAGAACTATTAAGGGTAAGAAGCTTCCAGGACATATGGGTGCTCAGAATGTTACAGTTCAGAACATGGAAGTAGTAATGGTAGACCCAGAAAGAAACGTTATATTGGTTAAGGGCGGAGTGCCTGGTATAAGGGGTTCACTAGTTATGATAAAGAATTCCGTAAAGGCTTAATATACGTTAAGAGAAAGGAGGATATGTTATGCCTATAGTAGCGGTATATAACATAAATGGAAATCAAGTTGGTGAAATGGAATTAAACGAGAACACGTTTGGTGCAAACATCAACGTAGAAGCAATGCATCAAGTAGTAAGGATGCTTCTTGCTAATAGAAGACAAGGTACTCAATCCACTCTTACAAGAGCAGAAGTAAGAGGCGGCGGTATAAAGCCTTGGAGACAAAAAGGAACAGGTAGAGCAAGACAGGGTAGCACAAGATCTCCACAATGGAGACATGGTGGTGTTGTATTTGCTCCAAAGCCTAGATCCTACAGATATTCAGTGCCAAAGAAAATAAAGAGAATTGCTATGAAATCAGCTTTGAGCTCAAAGGTAGCGGATAGCGAAATTATCGTTGTTGATGAACTTAACTTTGCAGTGCCAAAAACAAAGCAAATTGTTGGAATGCTTGACAGCTTAAAGGTTGAAGCAAAGATTTTATTAGTATTGGCAGAAAAGAATGAAAATGTAGAAAAGTCAGCAAGAAATATAGAGGGTGTTAAGACTACGTTAGTGAACACATTGAATGTATACGATATCCTTAATTGCGATAAATTCATAATTACAAAGGAAGCTGCTGAGAAAGTTATGGAGGTGTATGCATAGTGAACGCTTATGATATAGTAAGAAAGCCTGTTATAACAGAAAAAAGCATGAATGAAATGGCTAATAAGAAATACGCCTTTATTGTTGATGTAAATGCAAACAAAACTGAGATTAAAAAAGCTATCGAAGAAATCTTCAAAGTAAAGGTAGATAAAGTTAATACAGTAAGAGTAATGGGAAAAATGAAGAGAATGGGTAAGAACGAAGGTAGAAGACCTAGCTATAAGAAAGCAATGGTAAAGCTAACTGCTGATAGTAAGGGAATCGAATTCTTCGAAGGTCTATAATCCAGACAACTTG
Source organism: Lutisporaceae bacterium (assembly GCA_049684915.1). Lineage (GTDB taxonomy): Bacteria > Bacillota > Clostridia > Lutisporales > Lutisporaceae > GWB2-37-7. The sequence continues at coordinate 2,464 of JBAVGO010000079.1, forward strand.
AAATGACAGTAAACTCGTTACAAGAAAAGGAGGAGAAACAATGGCTATAAGAAAGTATAATCCGACTTCTCCGGCTAGACGTTTCATGACAGTTTCAACCTTTGAAGAAATTACAAGAACTGAACCAGAAAAGTCTCTGGTTGAAATATTGAAAAGTAAAGCTGGTAGAAACAACTACGGTAAGATTACTGTAAGACAACAAGGTGGAGGACATAAGAGAAAATATAGAATTATAGATTTTAAGAGAGACAAGATGGATGTAGCTGCAAATGTAGCAACAATAGAGTATGATCCAAACAGATCAGCTAATATAGCTCTTCTTAATTACGCAGATGGTGATAAGAAATATATAATAGCTCCTAATGGATTAAAGGTTGGCGATACAGTTATTTCATCTGCATCAGCAGATATAAAAGTAGGTAACTGTTTACCACTTAAGAACATACCTGTTGGTACAATCATCCACAACATAGAGCTTAAGGCTGGTAAGGGAGCACAACTTGTTAGATCAGCGGGGAACTCAGCTCAGTTAATGTCTAAAGAAGGCAACTACGCTCAAGTGAGACTTCCATCTAGCGAAGTTAGAATGGTAAGAATAGAGTGTAAAGCTACAATTGGTCAAGTTGGCAATTTAGATCATGAAAACATTAGACTAGGCAGTGCAGGAAGAACAAGACACTTAGGGATAAGACCTACAGTAAGAGGTTCTGTAATGAATCCTGTTGATCACCCACATGGCGGTGGTGAAGGTAAGTCACCAATAGGTAGACCAGGTCCAGTTACTCCTTGGGGTAAACCAACACTTGGTTATAAGACTAGAAATAGCAAGAAAGCTTCATCAAAGTTTATTGTTAAGAGAAGAAACACAAAGTAATATAGCGTTAATAAATAATTTAAAAATAAATTTTGAGTAACATAAAGCAGGAAGGAGGCAATTTAATGAGCCGTTCAACGAAAAAAGGTCCTTATGTTGATGAGAAACTGTTGGCTAGCATTGTAGAAATGAACAATTTAGGTAAGAAGACAGTAATAAAGTCATGGTCAAGAAGATCAACTATATTTCCAGAGATGGTGGGACACACAATTGCTGTTTATGACGGAAGGAAGCACGTTCCAGTATATATGACTGAAGATATGGTTGGACATAAACTTGGTGAGTTTTCACCAACTAGAACCTTCAAGGGTCATGGAAACCACACTGAAAGGTCAACAGCTTTAAAATAAGTTTAACAATAGACAAGACAATCGAGTTTGGAAGGAGGTATATCCTGTGGAAGCGAGAGCACACGTTAGATATATAAGAATGTCCTCAAGAAAGGTTAACATAGTTATAGATTTAATCAGAGGTAAGGGTATTGGAGATGCATTTGCGATACTAAGACATACTCCAAAGGCTGCTTCTCCAATATTGGAAAAGCTCCTAAAGTCAGCGACAGCAAATGCTGAGAATAATAACAATATGAACGTCGATAAGTTGTATGTAGCGGAAGCTTATTCAACTCAAGGTCCAACTTTAAAGAGGTTCAGAGCTGCTTCAAAGGGCCGCGGCGTTAGAATTCTAAAGAGAACATGTCACATGACATTGGTAGTTAAAGAAAAGGAATAAAGGAGGTAATCTTAGTGGGCCAAAAGGTAAATCCACATGGACTAAGAGTTGGTATTATAAAAGATTGGGATACTAAGTGGTTTGCAAATGATAAAAACTTTGCGGATTTCTTAGTTGAAGACTTTAAAATAAGAGAGTTCTTAAAAGCCAAGCTTTTCATAGCAGGTGTATCAAGGATTGAAATAGAAAGAACTGCTGCTAGATTAAGAATCAATATACATGCTGCTAAGCCAGGTATCATAATTGGTAAAGGCGGTTCAGGAATTGAATCTTTAAGAAAGCAAGTAGAAGCAATGGTAGTTAGCAAGAATATTAATATAAATATAACTGAAGTAAAGGTTACAGAAATGGATGCACAACTGGTAGCTGAAAACATAGCGGCACAGCTTGAAAAGAGAATTTCATTCAGAAGAGCAATGAAGCAAACAATGCAAAGAACAATGAGAAGTGGAGCTAAGGGTATAAAGACAATGTGTGCTGGAAGACTTGGCGGAGCTGAAATTGCTAGAAGTGAATGGTATCGTGAAGGAACTATTCCTCTCCAGACTTTAAGAGCTGATATTGATTATGGTGTTGCAGAAGCGCATACAACATATGGCAGAATAGGAGTTAAGGTTTGGATATACAAAGGGGAGGTTCTTCCAGAAGCTAAAGCTAAAAAAGCAGCAGCTAACACAGTTGTGGAAGGAGGAGAAGCATAAATGTTAATGCCAAAAAGAGTAAAACGTCGTAAACAAATGAGAGGCAGAATGACAGGTAAAGCTACTAGGGGTAACTTCATAGCATACGGCGAATACGGTATACAAGCTTTAGAACCTGCTTGGATAACAAGCAATCAAATAGAAGCAGCTAGACAAGCAATGACAAGGTACACTAAAAGAGGCGGTAGTATCTGGATAAAGATATTCCCAGATAAGCCAGTTACTGAGAAGCCTGCAGAAACACGTATGGGTTCTGGTAAAGGTTCACCAGAGTACTGGGTAGCAGTAGTGAAGCCAGGTAGGGTACTTTTTGAGATGGCTGGAGTAAGTGAAGAAGTTGCAAGAGAAGCTATGAGACTTGCTCAGCATAAGCTTCCTATAAAGACTAAGTTTATTACTCGCCAAGAAACTGAGGAAATGGTTGGTGATGTAAATGAAAGCTAATAAAATGCGTGATATGTCAATAAATGAGTTAGAGCAAAAACTAGTTGAGCTTAAGGGTGAACTATTCAATTTGAGATTCCAAATGGCTACTGGTCAGCTGGAAAATCCGTTAAGAGTTAAAGATGTTAAAAAGTCTATAGCTAGAATAAAAACCATCCTTAGAGAGAGAGAACTCAAATCAGTTGAGGCAAAGTAAGTTAGGAGGTTTATGTTATGCAATCAGTTGAAAGAAATGATAGAAAAACCAGAATTGGTAAAGTAGTAAGCAACAAGATGGATAAAACAATTGTTGTTACTATCGAGACTTTGGTTCGTCACCCATTATATAAGAAGTCTGTTAAGAGAACTACTAAGTTCAAGGCACATGATGAAAACAATGAATGTAATATAGGTGACACAGTAAAAATTATGGAAACAAGACCTCTAAGCAAGGAAAAGAGATGGAGACTTGTTGAGATAATGGAAAAAGCTAAGTAAAATTCCGGAAGGAGGGTTATAAATGATACAACAAGAAAGTCGTCTAAGTGTAGCAGATAACTCTGGTGCAAAAGAATTGTTGTGTATCCGTGTTTTAGGCGGTTCAATGAGACGATATGGAAATATTGGTGATATAATAGTAGCTACTGTTAAAGATGCAACGCCAGGCGGTGTTGTTAAAAAGGGCGATGTTGTAAAAGCTGTTATTGTAAGAACCATAAAGGGTTTAAGAAGAGCAGACGGAAGCTATATCAGATTTGATGACAATGCAGCAGTAATAATAAAAGATGATAAGCAGCCCAAGGGCACTCGTATATTTGGACCAGTTGCGAGAGAACTTAGAGACAAAGAGTTCATGAAAATACTATCCCTCGCACCAGAAGTGCTTTAATAGGAGGTGGCAAATATGGAAGCTAATAAGTTACATGTAAAAAGAGGAGATTCAGTAGTTGTAATCTCTGGTAAAGATAAAGGTAAAAGAGGCAAGGTGTTAATTGCATATCCTAAAGACAGTAAAGTAATAGTTGAAGGTATAAACATAAGCACAAAGCATAAGAAACCTTCAAAGTCTGTTCAGCAAGGTGGAATTATACACCAAGAATCACCAATATTTAGCTCAAAGGTTATGTTGTGGTGTGATAAGTGTAAGAAGGGTGTTAGATTAGGACATAAAATATTAGACGACAAAACAAAAGTAAGATACTGCAAGAGCTGTGGAGATGTATTTGATAAATAATTAGCTCTGAAGGGAGGTAGTAAATTTGAATAGACTTAAGGAAAGATACCTGAATGAAATAGCTCCTGCATTGATGCAGAAGTTCCAATATAAGAGCACAATGCAAATACCAAAGCTTGAAAAGATTGTTGTAAACATGGGTCTTGGTGATACAAAGGATAATGCAAAGGGATTAGAATCAGCTGTAAACGACTTAGCAATGATTACAGGTCAAAAACCGATAATAACAAAGGCTAAGAAATCAATAGCTGCTTTTAAGGTTAGAGAGGGCATGAACATAGGTTCTAAGGTAACTCTACGTGGAGAAAAAATGTTTGAGTTTGCTGATAGATTGTTCAATGTTGCTCTACCAAGAGTTAGAGACTTTAGAGGCGTTTCAACAAAGGCATTTGATGGCAGAGGTAACTATGCACTAGGAATAAAAGAACAGCTTATATTCCCAGAAATAGAGTACGATAAGGTAGATAAGGTTAGAGGAATGGACATAATCTTTGTAACTACCGCTAAGACCGATGAAGAAGCTAGAGAATTTCTAAGGCTTCTTGGAATGCCATACACAAACCAATAGATAGGAGGGGTTAATTTGGCTAAAAAAGCTTTGATACTAAAACAGCAGAGGACTCCAAAGTTTTCTACACAAGCATATAGCAGATGCAGATTGTGCGGAAGACCACATGCTTATCTAAGAAAGTTTGGTATCTGCCGTATATGCTTTAGAGAATTGGCGTATAAAGGACAAATACCTGGAGTTAAAAAGGCTAGCTGGTAATGCTGGATAATATACATCCTCATATAACAACTTATACAATAAGGGAGGTTATGGTTTAATGGTTATTTGTGATCCGATTGCTGATATGCTAACACGTATTAGGAATGCAAACACTGTCAAACATGAAAAAGTAGATGTTCCTACTTCAAAGATGAAGAAAGCTATAGCAAAAATACTAGTTGAAGAAGGCTATATAAAAGATTTCGAAATTTTAGTAGACGGCACAAAAAGTAATATAAGAATCACTTTAAAATACGGTGCTAACAAGTCAAAGGTTATAACCGGGCTTAAGAGAATAAGCAAGCCGGGCTTAAAGGTTTATGCAGATAAGGAAGAAGTACCAAAGGTACTAGGCGGATTGGGTATAGCTATTCTGTCAACATCAAGTGGCATAATGACTGACAAGACTGCTAGAAACCAAGGAATAGGCGGAGAAGTTTTAGCCTACATTTGGTAAAATCTTTTGAACAGGAGGTGCAAGAATGTCAAGAATAGGTAAATTACCTGTAGCGATTCCTCAAGGCGTTGATGTAAAAATTGCTGATGAGAATTTTGTTACAGTAAAAGGTCCAAACGGACAATTAGAAAAGAAATTGCATAAAGATATGCTTATTACTATAGAAGAAGGTAAAGTAATCGTAAGAAGACCTAGTGATGAAAAAATTCACAGATCTTTACACGGACTTACAAGATCCCTAGTAAACAACATGGTAGAAGGAGTATCAAAGGGATACGAAAAAGCTTTAGATATCAACGGTGTTGGTTATAGAGCACAAAAGCAAGGCAACAAGTTGGTTTTAACAATTGGTTACTCACATCCTGTTGAGCTTGTGGATCCAGAAGGTATCACAACTGAAGTTCCAGCACCAAACAAAATAATTGTTAAGGGTGCAAATAAGGAAGTAGTTGGTCAACACGCTGCTAACATCAGATCTGTAAGAGAACCTGAGCCATACCTAGGCAAAGGTATTAAATACAGTAACGAAGTTATCAGACGTAAAGAAGGAAAAACAGGTAAGAAATAAAAAAGGGGTGAAATAGGGTGATAACTAAAGCAAGTAAAAATGCTGCAAGAAAAAAAAGACACTTAAGACTGAGAAATAAAGTGCAAGGAACAGCTGCAAGACCACGTTTAAACGTGTTCAGAAGCTTGAACAACATATATGCACAAATCATAGACGATGCATCAGGAGTAACTTTAGTATCAGCCTCAACTTTAGATAAGGATGTCAAGGACCAAATCGGTCATGGCGGCAACAAGGAATCAGCAAAAAAAGTTGGAGAACTGATAGCAAAAAGAGCCCTTGATAAAGACATAAAAACGATAGTGTTTGACAGAGGCGGATTAATATATCACGGAAGAATTCTCGAGCTTGCAAATGCAGCAAGAGAAGCTGGTTTAGAATTCTAATCAAAGGAGGGAAATTAATGCAGCTAATAGATGCAAGTAAGCTTGATCTAAAAGAAAGAGTTGTTGCAATAAACAGAGTTGCTAAAGTTGTTAAAGGTGGTAGAAACTTTAGATTTAGTGCAATAGTAGTTGTTGGTGACAATAATGGATATGTAGGCGTTGGTACCGGCAAATCCGTAGAAGTACCAGAAGCTATAAGAAAAGGCATAGAAGATGCAAAGAAAAACCTTGTAAAGGTTCCTATGGTTGGAACAACAATACCGCATCAAATCACTGGTATAGCTGGTGCAGGTACAGTACTGCTGATGCCAGCAGAAGAAGGTACCGGAGTTATAGCTGGTGGTCCAGTGCGTGCAGTACTAGAGCTAGCAGGTATAAAGGATATAAGAACAAAGTGTCTTAGATCCAACAACCCAAGAAACGTAGTAAACGCAACAATACAAGGACTTTCTGCTCTTAAAACGGTTGAACAAGTAGCACAATTAAGAGGCAAATCCGTAGAAGAGATAAGAGGTTAAGGAGGGAGAAACCTTGGCTAAGTTAAATATAAAATTAGTAAAAAGTATTATAGGCAGAAAGCAAGATCAGATTGCAACAGTAAAAGCTTTAGGTCTAAAGAAACTTAACAGTGAGGTACAACAAGAAGATACACCTCAAATCAGAGGTATGATACAAAAGGTTTCACATCTAGTTGAAGTTAAGGAAATATAACAAGGAGGTGTAAACTATGAAGTTGCACGAGCTAAGACCTGCAGAAGGTTCAACAAAGAACAAGAAAAGAATCGGTAGAGGCACAGCCTCAGGACAAGGTAAATCAGCAGGCAAAGGTCAGAAGGGTCAAAATTCTCGTTCTGGCGGTGGAGTTAGATTAGGTTTTGAGGGCGGTCAGATGCCTTTGTATAGAAGACTTCCAAAGGTTGGCTTCACAAACATCTTTAGAAAAGAATTTGCCATTGTAAACCTAGGGGATTTAGATGTATTTGAAAATGGCGCGGTTATTTCCCCAGATACTCTTAAACAAGCAGGACTTATTAATGACATGAAAAACGGTGTTAAAATACTAGGCACCGGTGAAATAACAAAGAGCTTAACAATACAAGCTCATAAGTTCAGCAAATCAGCAGAAGAGAAAATAGCCGCAGCAGGGGGAAAGGTAGAGGTGATTTAAAGTGTTAAACACTTTACGAAATGCTTGGAAGATCCCAGATTTAAGAAATAAAATGTTATTTACCCTTCTAATGCTTTTAGTTTTCAGAGCAGGTACTTTTATATCAGTACCGGGTATGAACATTGAAGCTATTAAAGAATTGGTTGGAAAAGGTGGATTACTAGGTTTCTTTGATGTAATTTCGGGTGGAGCATTAGACAACTTTTCGATCTTTACAATGAGTATTTCACCATATATCAATGCCTCTATAATAATGCAGTTACTAACGATTGCGATTCCTAGCTTAGAAGCCCTTTCAAAAGAAGGCGAAGATGGCAGAAGGAAAATCGCACAATATGTTAGATATGCAACAGTAGTTTTAGCATTAGTTCAAGGTATAGCTATAAGCTATGGCTTAAGATTCTATTTATTAGAAAGAAATCTTTGGACATACACAATAGTAGCTTTATCTTTAACAGCAGGAACAGCATTCCTAATGTGGTTAGGTGAGCTTATAAATGAAAAGGGAATAGGAAATGGTATTTCCCTACTAATCTTTACAGGTATAATTTCTAGAATTCCTGGTGGAATCAACAGTCTTTATACCTCATACTTGGCAAAGTCGATAAATATTATAACTTTGATTATCTTCTTGATAGTTGCATTAGCTATAATAATGGCTGTTATATACGTTCAAGAAGGTCAAAGGAAAATACCAGTACAGTACGCAAAAAGAGTAGTTGGCAGAAAAATGTATGGCGGACAAAGCACTCATATACCTTTAAAGGTAAACCAAGCTGGTGTTATGCCTGTAATATTTGCAATGTCACTTATATCTTTTCCGACACAAATAGCAAGCTTTTTCCCAAGTTCAGGCTTCTATATATTCATGACTAAGTACTTCGATTGGGGTACAATCGGACATGGATTACTGTATGCAGTTCTAATAATAGGATTTACATTCTTCTACACAGCAGTTTCATTTAACCCTGTAGAAGTATCAAACAATATTAAGAAGTATGGTGGCTTCATACCTGGTATTAGACCTGGTAGACCAACTACTGATTTCATAATGAAGTCACTAAACAGAGTTACATTAGTGGGTGCTATATTCTTAGCAATGATTGCTATAATCCCAATATTCTTTATGAGAATAATTAATATACCTGTATACTTCGGTAGTACTTCACTTCTAATTGTAGTTGGTGTTGCTATGGACTTCGTAAAACAAATTGAAGCACAAATGATAATGAGAAATTATCAAGGATTCCTTAAGTAGAAGTGTAAGAAATGGAGATATCAGATAATGAGGATTATACTATTAGGTTCTCCGGGCTCTGGTAAAGGAACACAAGCATGCAAGATTATTACTAATTATAATATTCCGCACATATCAACAGGTGATATCTTTAGGGACAATATTAGAAGGCAAACATCAATAGGAATTGAAGCTAAAAGATATATTGATAAAGGTTTATTAGTACCTGATGTGCTTACACTTAAAATAGTAGAAGACAGATTTGATCAGCCTGATTGTGCTGCTGGATTCTTGCTTGATGGTTTTCCGAGAACTATTGTTCAAGCAGAAGCTCTTGATCAAGAATTAATGAATGCCGGTAAAAGGTTAAACACAGTTATAAACTTAGAAGTTAACGACGATACTATTATAAAAAGAATGACTGGTAGAAGAGTATGCAGTAAATGTGCAGCAACATATAACTTGATGTATAACAAACCTATAGTTGATGAAGTTTGTGACAAGTGTGGCGGTAACCTTTATATTAGAGATGATGACAAGATTGAAACTGTAACTAATAGGTTAAGGGTTTACAAAACAGAAACTCAACCATTAATCGATTTCTATAAGAATAAAGAAATTTTAATTACAGTAAATGGGGAACTTGATGCTGAGGTTGTTTTTCAAAATATTTGTAATGCATTGGAGCAGTTTTAATGATTATTATTAAATCAGCTAAGGAAATAGAATTAATGCGTTTGGCAGGTAAAATAGTTGCAAAAACGCACGAAGTCTTAAAAGATGTAATTAAACCAGGTATTACAACCAAGGAACTCGATATAATCGCAGAAGAGTACATTAGAAAATGTGGTGCACTACCTGCATTTAAAGGTTATTTTGGATTTCCAGCAAGCATATGTACATCTGTTAACAGTCAAGTAGTACATGGGATACCAGGTAATGTAGTTCTTAAGGATGGAGATATTGTTGGTATTGATATAGGAGCTATATATGAAGGCTACGTTGGAGATGCCGCAAGAACCCACGGAATAGGAACTATAAGCAGTGATGCCCAAAGATTAATTAAGGTTACAGAAGAAAGCTTCTTTGCCGGTATTGAGTATGCGAGGGAAGGATATAGACTTTCGGATATATCCCATAATATACAAAAATATGTTGAATCCCATGGATATTCAGTAGTAAGAGATTTAGTGGGTCATGGCATTGGAAAGTCTATGCATGAAGATCCGCAGATACCTAATTATGGACTGGCAGGGAGAGGACCGAGATTAGCAGCTGGGATGGCACTAGCGATTGAGCCCATGGTAAACCAAGGTAAATATGCTGTCAAGACATTAAGCGATGGTTGGACAGTTTTGACTGCTGATGGAAGTCTCTCAGCACACTATGAAAATACAATTATAATAACCAAAGATGCACCTGAGTTACTTACATTACTGTAAGTTTATATAGAAGGTGAATGAATGAATGAAACTAAGTTAGGACAAATGGTCATCGCAACAGCTGGTAGAGATGAAAATAAAAAATTCCTTATCACTTGCATAATAAATGACCAGTATGTCTATATTTCAGATGGGGACACAAGAAAGCTTGAGAACCCCAAAAAGAAAAAGCTTAAGCATCTAAGACTGACCAAGCATATCTCAGAAGAGATATCGCAAAGGCTTCAGCAAAAATTAAATGTAACAAACAATGATATATGTAAATATATTAAATCCCTTGATTCGTATCGATAACAGGAGGTTTGATTACCCGATGTCAAAAAATGATGTAATAGAAGTAGAAGGTAAAGTTCTTGAAGCTTTACCAAATGCAATGTTTCAAGTAGAATTAGAAAATGGACATAAAATACTAGCTCATATCTCAGGCAAGCTTAGAATGAATTTTATAAGAATATTGCCTGGAGATAAAGTTACAATTGAATTATCGCCATACGATTTGACCAGAGGTCGTATCACATGGCGTGGTAAATGATTAGGGAGGGTTTAAGATGAAAGTTAGACCATCAGTTAAGCCTATTTGCGAAAAATGTAAAATCATCAGAAGGCATGGCAGAGTAATGGTGATCTGTGAAAATCCAAAGCATAAGCAAAAGCAGGGTTAGTCACAATCGAGGCGCGGCTGCACTTTAGGAATAAGCCTATAGTGGTCTTGATTACTAAATAAATATTACTGTAAGAGCATATTGGAGGTGTAGAAACGGATGGCAAGAATTGCCGGTATCGATTTACCAAGAGAGAAAAGAGTAGAAATTGGACTCACATATATATTTGGTATTGGAAGAGTAACTTCTAATAAGATATTGGCTGAAGCAGGTATTAGTCCTGACACAAGAGTTAAGGACCTGACTGAGGCTGAAGTAGGTAAGTTAAGAGAAATCATCGATAGAAATCTTAAAGTTGAAGGTGATCTAAAGAGAGAAATTGCTTTAAACATAAAGCGATTGATAGAAATAGGTTGCTACAGAGGACTTCGTCATAGAAGAGGCCTTCCAGTAAGAGGTCAAAGAACAAAGACGAACGCAAGAACAAGAAAAGGTCCAAAAAGGACAGCTGGTACAAAAAGAAAATAGAAAAGGAGGTTTGCAAAATGGTAGCAAAGCCAAAGGCTAAAAAAGCTAGAAAAAGAAGAGAGAGAAAAAATGTTGAAAGAGGAGCAGCACATATCCAGTCAACATTTAATAATACGCTCGTAACATTGACAGACCTTCACGGTAATGCACTTTCATGGTCAAGCGCTGGCTCATTGGGCTTCAGAGGATCAAGAAAGAGTACACCGTTTGCGGCACAAATGGCTGCTGAAACAGCTGCTAAGGGAGCTATGGAGCATGGATTAAAGAATATCGAAGTATATGTAAAAGGACCTGGATCAGGTAGAGAAGCTGCAATAAGAGCTCTACAAGCTGCAGGACTAGAAGTAAGCTTGATAAAAGACGTAACTCCAATACCTCACAATGGCTGCAGACCACCAAAACGCAGAAGAGTATAATATATAGGAGGTGTTGTATTAAATGGCAAGATATACAGGTGCTGTATGCAAGCTCTGCAGAAGAGAAGGCATGAAACTGTATTTAAAGGGTGACCGCTGTTACACAGACAAATGTTCTATTAGCAGAAGAGCTTATGCTCCAGGTCAACATGGTACAGGTAGAAAGAAGCAATCCGAATACGGACTGCAATTAAGAGAAAAACAAAAAGTTAAGAGAATTTATGGTATATTAGAAAACCAATTCAGATTATATTTTGCTGAAGCAGCAAGAGCAAAAGGAGTAACAGGTGAAAACTTGTTAAGACTTTTAGAGTTAAGACTTGATAATGTTGCTTACAGAATGGGCTATGGCGAATCAAGAAAAGAAGCAAGACAGCTCGTAAGACATGGTCATTTTACAGTAAACGATAAGAAGGTTGATATTCCTTCATATAAAGTTAATCTTAATGATTTAATTGCTGTGAAAGAAGCAAGCAAGAAGTCAGAGAAGTTTAAGGCATTGGCTGAAGATGCAGTTGCAAAAACTGCACCACAATGGTTAACAGTAAATACTGATATGATGGAAGCTAGAGTAGTAGCTCTACCTGCTAGAGAGGATATTGATATCCCAATAGAAGAGCACTTGATAGTAGAGTTGTACTCAAGATAATAGTGATATAGTTTTATTTTATGAATCAGTTACCCTCAAATATCTAATATTGATATAAGGCATTATATATCAGTACAAAGCATGGCTAGCTTTTTATGAAAATATAATGCCCAGTACGGTAATCAGCTTAATAAGGAGGGTTTAATAGGATGATAGAGATAGAAAAGCCAAAAATTGAATGTATAGAAATGTCCCAGGATTTTACCTATGGCAAGTTTGTAATAGAACCACTGGAAAGAGGTTTCGGAACAACCCTTGGTAATTCCTTAAGGCGTATTCTTCTATCGTCACTTCCAGGTGCAGCGGTTACATCACTAAAGATAGACGGTGTTCTCCATGAATTCTCAGCAGTTTCTGGAGTTTCCGAAGATGTAATTGATTTGATTCTGAATGTTAAAGGCCTAGCAATAAAAATGCACGGGGATAATACAAGGATAATAAAAATTGATTCTCAAGGTGGCAACGAAGTACTAGCCGGAGATATCATTACAGATGCGGATATTGAAATATTAAATCCGGATCACCACATAGCATTTTTAGGCGATGACAACAGATTCTACATGGAAATGACAGTAGAAAAAGGCAGAGGATATGTAACTGCTGAACGTAACAAGCAGTCTGGTCAACCTATTGGTCTTATTCCAATAGATTCAATCTTCACACCTGTTAAGAAGGTGAACTACGTAATTGAAAGTACCCGTGTAGGGCAGATTTCTGATTATGACAGATTGATCTTTGAAGTATGGACAAATGGCACTACAAAGCCGGATGAGGCTATAAGTTTAGGCGCAAAAATACTTAGTGAGCACTTGAAGCTGTTTATAACTCTTACTGAACATGTTGGCAATGTTGAGATAATGGTAGAGAAGGAAGAAGATAAGAAGGAAAAGGTTCTTGAAATGACAATAGAAGAGCTTGACCTTTCTGTAAGATCCTTTAACTGCTTAAAGCGTGCTGGCATCAACACTGTTGAAGAGCTGACACAAAGAACAGAAGAAGATATGATGAAAGTAAGAAACCTTGGAAGAAAATCACTTGAAGAGGTACAACAAAAACTTGAAGCACTCGGACTAAGCTTAAAGCCAAGCGACGATTAATAAAGTTTTAAAGGAGGTGCTGACATGGCAGGATATAGAAAACTAGGGCGTCCTACTGATCAAAGAAGAGCAATGCTAAGAAATCTTGTTACCTCATTCCTAGAGCATGGCAAAATAATGACAACAGGAACAAGAGCTAAGGAAACCCAAAGCATAGCTGAAAAAATGATTACTCTCGGCAAGAGAGGAGACCTGCACGCAAGACGTCAGGCATTAGCATATATAACTAAAGAAGACGTTGTTAAGAAGTTATTTGACGAGATATCTCCAAAATATACGGAGAGAAACGGCGGATATTCAAGAATTATGAAGGTGGCTCCAAGAAGAGGCGACGCAGTAGAAATGGTGATTCTTGAATTAGTATAATAATTTACAATAACTGGGATTAAGTTTTTACTTAGTCCTATGTTTTTATGTAAATAATTATTAAAGGCAGATAAAGTGTCTGCCTTTAATAATTAAAAAATAAAAATGAATAATAATTATATATATAATATAATTATTATTGTGTGAAAGAACACAATAATAAAGTAAAGAAGGAATAATATGATTAATATCATATCTGCACAAAATGTAGTTTTTGAATATTTAGAACATGAAAATCGCAAAACGCTTGCTATAAATGATGTAAGTATTGATATTAAAAAGGGTGAATTTATCGCCGTTTTGGGTCATAATGGATCTGGTAAATCAACTTTGGCAAAGCATTTCAACGCACTGCTTTTGCCAAGTAAGGGGACAATATTTGTAAACGGCTTAGATACCAGAGTTGAAGAAAACACTTGGAATATAAGGCAAACTGCTGGTATGGTGTTTCAAAATCCTGACAATCAGATTATTGCAACTGTCGTTGAAGAGGATGTTGCCTTTGGTCCTGAAAATTTAGGTGTGGAACCTTCAGAAATTAGAAGAAGAGTTGATGAAGCTCTAAAAATAGTTGATATGTCTGAATATGCAAAGGATGCTCCTCACTACTTGTCAGGTGGACAAAAGCAAAGAATATCAATTGCTGGAATAATCGCAATGAGACCAGAATGCATAATACTAGATGAACCAACAGCTATGTTGGATCCTTCGGGTCGAAAAGAGGTTATTGAAACTGTAATGAGGCTTAATAAAGAAGAAGGAATTACAATAGTTTTAATAACACACTATATGGATGAAGCGGTACGAGCAGATAAGGTTTATGTGATGCAAGACGGAAGTATTATTATGCAAGGAACACCAAAGCAAGTGTTTGTAGAAATAGATAAATTAAAAGAAGTAGGATTAGATGTGCCCCAAATTACTGAGCTTAGCAGCAGATTATACAAAGCGGGCATAAACATATCTCCTGACATATTAACGGTAGAAGAAATGGTGGGTTTGTTATGTCAATTGAAATAAGAAATCTTTCTCACACATACATGAAGGATACTGTGTTTGAGCACAAAGCACTAATAAATATTAATTTAAACATAGAAGATGGGGAGTTTGTAGGTCTCATAGGTCATACAGGCTCAGGAAAATCAACATTAATCCAACATTTAAATGTACTTCTTAAGCCATCAGAAGGACAAATAATTATAGATGGAACTGACATAACAGAAAAGGGAGTGCCTTTAAAGAAAATTCGCCAGAAGGTTGGACTTGTTTTTCAATATCCAGAGCATCAGCTGTTTGAAGAAACGGTATATAGAGATGTTGCCTTTGGACCACAAAATCTAGGTTTATCACAGAATGAGGTAGAAGAAAGAGTAAAAGAAGCTTTAAGCCTAGTAGGCTTAGATTTTGATAAAATAAAAGATTTATCTCCCTTTGAACTTAGCGGTGGACAAAAAAGAAGAGTAGCAATAGCCGGAGTACTAGCTATGCAACCAAAAGTACTTATACTAGATGAGCCTACGGCTGGTTTAGATCCAAGGGGACGCGATGAAATATTAGGTGAAATCAGAAGACTTCATGAAAAGCAAAAGATAACTGTAATATTGGTTTCACACAGTATGGAAGATATAGCAAATTTGGTTGATAGGATTATAGTGATGAGTGAAGGCAAAATTATATTGACAGATACACCGAGAAATGTTTTTAGGCAGTCTGATTTGCTTTTCAGTATTGGACTTGGAGTTCCACAAGTAACTAAGCTTGTAAATGAACTGAGAAGAAAAGGGATAATAATTGAGGACTGCATATCGG